>NZ_BAAAKJ010000299.1:0-2959 GCF_039527695.1 Kitasatospora putterlickiae | reverse complement strand
GAGCCCCGCGAGTCGTGACGGCTACGGACCGGCCTCGGCGATCTCCGCCCGGTCGGCCCGCAGCCGCCGCAGCGCGTCCCAGGTGAGCACCGCGAGCGCCGCCCACACCAGGGCGAAGCCGGCCCAGCGGGCGGGCGGCATCGACTCGTGGAAGACCGCGATGCCGATCAGGAACTGGAACACCGGCGCCAGGTACTGCAGCAGACCGAGCATGCTCAGCGGGACCCGGACGGCGGAGGCGCCGAAGAGCAGCAGCGGGACGGCGGTGATCACACCGCTGAGCAGCAGCAGCCCCGAGTGCCCCCAGCCGTACTCGCCGGCCACCGTGTGCCCGAAGGTGCCCCGGCCGGTGACCTCCAGGTAGACCAGGTAGCCGAGGGCGAAGGGGAACAGGAAGGCGGTCTCGGCGGCCAGGCTCTCCAGGCCGCTCAGCCCGACCGTCTTCTTCAGCAGCCCGTAGGTGGCGAAGGACAGCGCCAGGGTCAGCGCGATCCACGGCAGCCGCCCGTAGCCGACGGTCAGCACCGCGACCGCGAGGGCGCCGATGCCCACCGCCACCCACTGGGCGGCCCGCAGCCGCTCCTTGAGCACCAGCACGCCGAAGGCGATGGTGACCAGCGGGTTGATGAAGTAGCCGAGGCTGGTCTCCACCACGTGCCCGGCGTTGACGCCCCAGATGTAGACGCCCCAGTTGATCGAGATCACGGTGGCGGCGGCGCCCAGCATGGCGAGCCGGCGCGGCTGGCGCAGCAGCGGGCGGATCCAGCCCCAGTGCCGCTGCACCATGAGCAGCAGGACGACCGCGACCAGCGACCAGACCATCCGGTTGGCGAGGATGTCGTCGGCGGCGGCGGGCTCCAGCAGCGGCCAGAAGAGCGGGAACAGGCCCCATATGCCGTAGGCCGCGAAGCCGTACCAGAGGCCGCGTCCGGCCTCCTGCTGGGTTGTCTCTGGCATGGACCGCCTGCCCTCCGCGCGCGAGTGTCGAGCCGACGGTAGCGGGCACGGCGACGACTGTCATCTCCGTATTCCGTTTTTGGTCATGACATTGCCTGGACGACGCACACGGCACCGCCCGCGACGGGTGCCGCGGGCGGTGCCGGAAGGTGCGGGGGGGTGAGCCGTCAGGCGCCCAGCGCGGCCCGCACGCTCTGCGCCAGCGGGACGGTCGGACGGCCGATCAGCCGGGCCAGGTCGCCCGGGGTGCCGGCCAGCTCGCCGCGCGCGATGCCGGCGTCCACGTCGACCAGGATCTGCGCGAAGCCCTCCGGCAGGCCGGCGCCGACCAGGATCCGCAGGTGCTCCTCCGGGGCCACCGGGTGGAAGACGACCGGCTCGCCCGAGGCCAGGGCCAGCTCGGCGGCCAGCTCCGGCAGGGTCCAGGCGGCGTCGCCGCTCAGCTCGTACACCGCGTTCTCGTGGCCCTCGCCGGTGAGCACGGCCACCGCCGCGTCGGCGTAGTCCTGGCGCGGGGCGGTGGCGATCCGGCCGTCCTGGCCGGCGCTGCCGACCACCGCGCCCCGCTCGACCGTGCCGGCCGCGTCGCCCAGGTAGTTCTCGGTGTACCAGCCGTTGCGGAGCAGGGCGAAGGGCAGCCCGGACTCGCGGATGACGGCCTCGGTGGCCTTGTGCTCGTCGGCCAGCTTGAAGGTGGCCACGCCCGGCGCGCTGGTGTACGCGAGCAGCGCGACCCCGGCGGCGCGCGCCGCCTCGACCACGGCGGTGTGCTGCGGGATCCGGCTGCCGACCTCGCTGCCCGAGATCAGCAGCACCTTGTCGCCCGCGGCGAAGACGCCCGCCAGGCTCTCCGGGCGGTCGTAGTCGGCCACCCGGACGGTCACGCCGCGCTCGGCGAGGTCGGCGGCCTTCTCGGCGGAGCGGACGACCACGGCCACCTCGCTCGCGGGGACCTTGGCCAGCAGGCCCTCGACGACGAGGCGGCCGAGCTGTCCGGTGGCTCCGGTGACGACGTACATGGTGCTGCTCCCTGAGGTGGTTGTCCGTTGAACTTCCGGCTTCGGAACTCACCCTAGGGGTGGCACTAACCTTTCGAAAGTACGCACTTCAAAGTAGGGTACTGACATGCAGGTAATGAACACCGCGTCCACGGCGGCTCCCGGCGCCCCGGCCGCCCCGCTGCCGCCGCCCGACGTCTTCGACCGGATGTGCCCGTCCCGGGGCGTACTGGAACACGTCACCAGCCGCTGGGGCGTGCTGGTGCTGGGCGCCCTGCACGAGCGCGGCTACCGGTTCAGCGAGCTGCGCCGCCGGATCACCGGGGTGAGCGAGAAGATGCTCGCCCAGACGCTGCAGACGCTGGAGCGCGACGGCTTCGTGCTGCGCGAGGCGCACCCGGTCATCCCGCCCCGGGTCGACTACAGCCTGACCCCGCTCGGCCGGGAGGCCGCCCGGCTGGTCGCCGAGCTGGCGCACTGGACCGAGGAGCGCGTCACGGTCGTGATGGCCGCCCGCGACGAGTACGACGCCCGGGGGCGCTAGGACACCTCGGCCCGGTGCCGCTCGATGAGGGCGGCCAGGCCGTCCAGCACCAGGGCCAGACCGAAGGCGTAGGCGTGGTCCGGGTCGTACGCGCCGCCGTGCGCCTCGCCGGCGGCGGCGCCGACCCTGGCCGCGACGGGGTGCCGCTCGGCGTCGAAGACCCGGGCGAGCAGTTCGGCGTTGGCCGTCCACCACTGCGAGTCGGTCATCGCGCTCTCCTGGCGCGCGGCGCGCTCGTCCGCCGCCATCCGGGCGCAGGTCTCCACGAAGCCCAGCACGTGGGTGAGCGCGGCGTCCAGCTCGACGTCCGGCAGGCCGGTGCCCTCCAGGGCGCGCAGCTCGTACTCGTACTTCGCCATCAGCCCGGGCCCCAGCGGCGGGCGACTGGTGCCGACCGCCACCGTCCACGGGTGGGCGCGGTGCAGCGCGCGGTTGTCGTCGGCGACGGCGGCCGCCCGGG
>NZ_BAAAKJ010000298.1:0-4677 GCF_039527695.1 Kitasatospora putterlickiae | reverse complement strand
GTACCCCGACGCCCTGACCCGTCGGGTCGGGTCAGTTGGCGAAGGCGTCCAGGACCTGTTCGTACTCCTGGCACCACCACGCCAACTGGCCCGCCGAGGCGGGGTAGAGCGGATCGGCCCGGTGGTCGGTCCGCTGGTAGCGCCACTGGAGCATCCAGAAGTCGTTCAGCCGCTCCCACCAGACCCGGTGCGCGGCGGCGGCCAGGTGCTCGGCGGTGGCGGCGCCGGTGGCCCGGTAGGACTGCGACCAGTGCCGGACCCGGACGAGGTCCAGCACCCCGGTGACGCGGTCGTTGAAGAGCAGGGTGGCCGCGCGGACGGCCTCCTCGGCGCGCGGTTGCGGCCCGAGCTTGTCCCAGTCCAGGACGGCCGCGATCGCGTCGTCCCGGTGCAGCAGATTGAGCCCGTGGAAGTCGCCGTGGGTCCAGCCGGTGGGCGGGGCGGCCCCGGGGAGGGGCCGGCGGTGGGCGTGCTCGGTGAGCAGCTCCAGCCGTTCGGTCAGCCGGCGCTCGACCAGGGCGTCCAGCTCGCCGTGCGGTTGGTGCTCGCGGGCCCGGCCGCGCAGTTCGCGGGCGAGCGCGGAGCTGTCGAGCGGGTCGGCGCTGCGGTAGCCGGAGGGTTGTGCGACGGGCGCGCAGACCTCGTCGAGCGCGCCGTGCAGCCGGCCGAGCAGCGCGCCCAGCTCGGCGCACCGCGGCGGCGTCAGCTCGGTGCCGTGCCGGTGCCGGCCGTCCACCCAGGGGAAGAGCGCGAACAGCCGGCCGCCGAACGCGGCGATGGTGGCGGACCGCCCGGAGAGGGGCAGCGGGGGAGCGACGGGCAGGCCCAGGGAGGCCAGCGCGCCCATCGCGCGGTGGTGGGCGTCGACGGCCTCGCGGCCGGCGGTCGCGGCGTCGACGTAGCACTTCAGGAAGTATCCGCCGGCCTCGGTGGTGACCCGGTAGCCGCGGTTCAGCAGGCCTTCGGCGACGGGTTCGGCGGTGAGCAGGCGGCCCACCCGGTAGCGGCGCAGGACCTCGGCGAGCGCGGCACGGGGGACGGGTGGGCTGAGGGTTCCTATCGGGGGCGCGCTGAGGTCGGGACGGGCTGGTGCGAGGGCAAGGGTCTGGCTGAAAGTCACAGCCAGAGGTTAGGACCTCTCGGCGGGGGTCATTGACAGGTCGTCAGTTCTGTGCATCCGCCCTATCCCTGCTGGTGGTCCGCCTGGTGGCGGGCCACGAAAGCGGCCGCCTGGGTCCGGCGCTCCATCCCCATCTTCGAGAGCAGACTGGAGACGTAGTTCTTCACCGTCTTTTCGGCGAGGTGCAGCTCGTTGCCGATCTGACGATTGGTCATCCCTTCGCCGATGAGGTCCAGGATGCGGCGCTCCTGCCTGGTGAGCTGGGAGAGCCGTTCGTCCTCCTTCTCGGCGCCGTTCCGCAGCCGGGCCAGCACCCGGCTGGTGGCGACCGGGTCGAGCAGCGAGCGGCCGGCCGCGACGTCCCGGACCGCGGCGATCAGGTCGGTGCCGCGGATCGCCTTCAGCACGTAGCCGGAGGCGCCCGCCATGATCGAGTCGAACAGCGCCTCGTCGTCCGAGAACGAGGTCAGCATCAGGCACTTGATCTCCGGCAGCCGGGAGCGGATCTCCCGGCAGACCTCGACGCCGTTGCCGTCGGGCAGCCGGACGTCCAGCACCGCGACGTCGGGGTGGACCGCAGGGATCCTGGTCAGCGCCTCGGCGGCGGTGCCGGCCTCCCCGACCACCTCGATGTCGTCCTCGACCGAGAGGAGTTCGTGAACGCCCCGGCGGACCACCTCGTGGTCGTCCAGGAGGAATACCCTGATTCGTCCCTTATCAGTCACGCGCAAAGCCTCCCATATCACCCTACGAAAGACCTCTCGCCCGCACCGGACCGGGGTCACGATCCGGCCAGAGCGGTGGAAACCGATGCCGGTAACCCCCTTACGCGGGAGCCTTCGCCCGGATAACGTGCGCAGGTGTCCTGAAGGCGACCGAATTGAGAGCTGCGCCACACGCGCGTTTGTGGATCCCGAACAACTAGGACGTCCTAGCGCAGACGCGCCAAGGGCGGACGCTGGGTAACGTTCTCGTGAGGGACGCCGTCGGAACAGGATCACCACCTGCCCCGCAGATGGGAGCGCACACCCACGCGCGCCCCGCGAGGCGGTGACCGGACCGGTCACCGGCGACCCCGGGCGGCCGGACAGACCGAGGAGTGAACGTGACCGTCAAAAGCACGGCGAGGGCTCGCAAGAAGGCTGCCCCCGGCGTCCCTGACACCCTCCGCGCCACGGGTAAGGACGCCCAGCCGGAGCTCGTGCAGCTGCTCACCCCGGAAGGGGAGCGGGTCGAGCACCCGGACTTCCCGCTCACCGTGGAGCCGGACGAGCTTCGGGCCCTCTACCGTGACCTGGTGCTGGTGCGCCGGTTCGACGCGGAGGCCACCTCGCTGCAGCGCCAGGGCGAGCTGGGCCTGTGGGCCTCGCTGCTCGGCCAGGAGGCCGCCCAGGTCGGCTCCGGCCGCGCGCTGCGGCCCGGCGACTACGCCTTCCCCACCTACCGCGAGCACGGCGTCGCCTGGTGCCGCGACGTCGATCCGCTGAACCTGCTCGGCATGTTCCGAGGCGTGAACCACGGCGGCTGGGACCCGAACGAGAAGAACTTCCACCTCTACACCATCGTGATCGGCGCGCAGACCCTGCACGCCACCGGCTACGCGATGGGCATCACCAAGGACGGCGCCGACGACGCGGTGATCGCGTACTTCGGCGACGGCGCGTCCAGCCAGGGCGACGTCAACGAGGCCTTCACCTTCGCCTCGGTCTACAACGCCCCGGTGGTGTTCTTCTGCCAGAACAACCAGTGGGCGATCTCCGAGCCCACCACCACCCAGACCCGGATCCCGCTGTACCGCCGCGCCTCCGGCTTCGGCTTCCCGGGCGTGCGGGTCGACGGCAACGACGTGCTGGCCTGCCTCGCGGTGACCCGCTGGGCCCTGGAGCACGCCCGCAGCGGCAACGGCCCGGTGCTGGTCGAGGCCTTCACCTACCGGATGGGTGCGCACACCACCTCCGACGACCCGACCCGCTACCGGCTCGCCGAGGAGACCGAGGCCTGGAAGGCCAAGGACCCGATCGCCCGGCTCCGCACCCTCCTGGAGAAGGAGGGCCTGGCCGACGAGGCGTTCTTCGCCTCGATCGACGCCGAGAGCGAGCGGCTCGGGCTGCGGGTGCGCGAGGGCGTGCGCGGCATGCCGGACCCGGACCCCACCCTGATCTTCGACCACGTCTACGCCGAGCCGCACGCGCTGGTCGATGAGGAACGGGCCGGGTACGTCGAGTACGCGGCCTCCTTCGAGGCGGGGGAGAACCTCTGATGGCCGGTCAGCTCAGCATCGCCAAGGCGCTCAACAGCGCACTGCGGAAGTCGCTGGAGAGCGACCCGAAGACCGTCCTGATGGGCGAGGACATCGGCAAGCTCGGCGGCGTCTTCCGGATCACCGACGGCCTGCAGAAGGACTTCGGGGAGGGCCGGGTGATCGACACCCCGCTCGCCGAGTCCGGCATCGTCGGCACCGCGATCGGCCTCGCGCTGCGCGGCTACCGCCCGGTGGTGGAGATCCAGTTCGACGGCTTCGTCTACCCGGCCTTCGACCAGATCGTCTCCCAGCTGGCCAAGATGCACGCCCGCGCGCTCGGCCACGTGAAGATGCCGGTCACCGTCCGCATCCCCTACGCCGGCGGCATCGGCGCGGTCGAGCACCACAGCGAGTCGCACGAGGCGTACTTCGCGCACACCGCCGGTCTGCGGGTGGTCAGCCCGTCCAACGCCCACGACGCGCACTGGATGCTGCGCCAGGCCATCGAGTCGGACGACCCGGTGATCTTCCTGGAGCCCAAGCGCCGCTACTGGGACAAGGGCGAGGTCGGCGACGCCGCCGACCTGGGCCTGCACGACGCGCGCGTGGTGCGTCCCGGCACCGACGCCACGCTGATCGCCTACGGCCCGATGGTCAAGGTCTGCCTGGAGGCCGCCGCGGCCGCCGAGGAGGACGGCCGCCGGCTGGAGGTCGTCGACCTGCGCTCGCTCACCCCGGTCGACTTCGCCGGGCTGGAGGAGTCGGTGAAGCGCACCGGGCGCGCCATCGTCGTGCACGAGGCGCCGGTGTTCCTGGGCATGGGCGCCGAGCTCGCCGCCCGGCTCACCGAGCGGTGCTTCTACCACCTGGAGGCGCCGGTCCTGCGGGTCGGCGGCTACTACGCGCCGTACCCGCCGTCGCGGGTCGAGGAGGCCTTCCTCCCCGACCTCGACCGCGTGCTCGACGCCGTCGACCGCGCCTTCGCGTACTGATCCGGGGAGCGATGATGACCACCGAAGTTCGCTCGCTCCGCGAGTTCAGGATGCCCGACGTGGGCGAGGGCCTCACCGAGGCCGAGATCCTCAGCTGGTACGTCAAGCCCGGTGACACCGTCACCGACGGGCAGGTCGTCTGCGAGGTGGAGACCGCCAAGGCCGCCGTGGAGCTGCCGATCCCGTTCAACGGGGTCGTCGAGCAGCTGTTCTTCCCGGAGGGCGCGACGGTCGACGTCGGCACCGTGATCATCTCGGTCGCGGTGGCCGGCGAGGCGGGGGCGCCCGCGGCTCCGGTCGCCGCCCCGGCTCCGGTCGCCGCC
>NZ_BAAAKJ010000297.1:8650-12716 GCF_039527695.1 Kitasatospora putterlickiae | reverse complement strand
GGACGGGCGGTGGCGGCGTCGCCGTCGGAGTCGGTGACGGGACCGGTGAGCAGGGGAGGGCGCGGCATGACCCGTATTGTCCGCTTGGCGAGGCTCCGTCACCAGCCCCTTGATCACCCGAACGGCTCAGGGCGGGTCAGCCCTCGTCGCCCTCCAGGTCGCCCTCGGTCTCCAGGAACGCCGCCTGCAGCTGCTCGATCAGCTCCGGGTCCGGCCGCTCCCACAGCCCCCGGCTCGCCGCCTCCAGCAGCCGCTCGCTGATGCCGTGCAGCGCCCACGGGTTGGCGCCCGCCAGGAACTCCCGGTTGACCGGGTCCAGCACGTACTCCTGGGTGAGCTTCTCGTACATCCAGTCCGCGACCACGCCGGTGGTGGCGTCGTACCCGAAGAGGTAGTCGACGGTCGCGGCCATCTCGAAGGCGCCCTTGTAGCCGTGCCGGCGCATCGCCTCGATCCAGCGCGGGTTGACCACCCGGGCGCGGAAGACCCGGGCCGCCTCCTCGGTCAGGGTGCGGGTGCGGACCGTCTCCGGGCGGGTGGAGTCGCCGATGTACGCGGTCGGCGCCTTGCCGGTGAGCGCGCGCACGGTGGCCACCATGCCGCCGTGGTACTGGAAGTAGTCGTCCGAGTCGGCGATGTCGTGCTCGCGGGTGTCGGTGTTCTTCGCGGCGACGGTGATCCGCTTGTACGCGGTCTCCATCTCCTCGCGGGCCGGGCGGCCGTCCAGCCCGCGCCCGTACGCGTAGCCGCCCCAGACCGTGTACACCTCGGCGAGGTCGGCGTCGGTGCGCCAGTCGCGGCTGTCGATCAGCTGGAGCAGGCCCGCGCCGTAGGTGCCGGGGCGGGAGCCGAAGACGCGCACGGTGGCCTTGCGCTCGTCGCCGTGCACCGCGAGGTCCGCCTGGACGTGGGCGCGCACGTGGTTGTCCGCGTCGGGCTCCTCCTGGGCGGCGGCCAGGCGCACCGCGTCGTCGAGCAGCGCGACCACGTGCGGGAAGGCGTCCCGGAAGAAGCCCGAGATGCGCAGCGTGACGTCGATCCGCGGGCGGCCCAGCTCCTCCAGCGGGACCGCCTCCAGACCGGTGACCCGGCGCGAGGCGTCGTCCCACACCGGGCGCACGCCCAGCAGCGCGAACGCCTCGGCGATGTCGTCACCGGCGGTGCGCATCGCGCTGGTGCCCCACAGCGACAGGCCCACCGACGGCGGGTAGGCGCCGTCGTTGTCGGCCCGGTAACGCTCGATCAGCGAGGCGGCGAGCGCCTGCCCGGTCTCCCAGGCGAGCTTGCTGGGCACCGCCTTGGGGTCGACGGAGTAGAAGTTGCGGCCGGTCGGCAGCACGTTGACCAGCCCGCGCAGCGGCGATCCGGACGGGCCGGCCGGGACGAAGCCGCCGCGCAGCGCGTGCAGCACGGCGTCCAGCTCGTCGGTGGTCGCGGCCAGCCGGGGCACCACCTGGAGGGCGGCGAACTCCAGCACCTCACGGACCGCGTCCGGCAGGCCCGCGGCGACCTTCTCCACCGCCTCGGGCGCCCAGTCGGCCGCCTCCATCGCCTCGACCAGCTCGCGGGCCTTCGCCTCGGCCGCGTCGGTGGCGCCCAGGGTCAGCGCGGCCTCGTCCAGCCCGAGCGCCTCGCGCAGGCCGGGCAGCGCGCTGACGCCGCCCCAGATCTGCCGGGCGCGCAGGATGGCGAGCACGATGTTGACCCGGTCGGTGCCGGCCGGCGCCTGGCCGAGGACGTGCAGGCCGTCGCGGATCTGGGCGTCCTTGACCTCGCAGAGCCAGCCGTCGACGTGCAGCAGGAAGTCGTCGAAGCCGTCGTCCTCGGGGCGCTCCTCCAGGCCGAGGTCGTGGTCGAGCCTGGCGGCCTGGATCAGCGTCCAGATCTGGGCGCGGATCGCGGGCAGCTTGGCCGGGTCCATCGCGGCGATGTTGGAGTGCTCGTCGAGCAGCTGCTCCAGGCGGGCGATGTCGCCGTAGGAGTCGGCGCGGGCCATCGGCGGCACCAGGTGGTCGACCAGGGTGGCGTGGGCGCGGCGCTTGGCCTGGGTGCCCTCGCCCGGGTCGTTGACCAGGAACGGGTAGACCAGCGGCAGATCGCCGAGCACGGCGTCCGGGCCGCACTCGGCGGACAGCGCGGCGGTCTTGCCGGGCAGCCACTCCAGGTTGCCGTGCTTGCCGAGGTGGACGACGGCGTGCGCGCCGAAGCCGCCGTCGGCCTGGGCGGCGGCGATCCAGCGGTAGGCGGCCAGGTAGTGGTGGGACGGCGGGAGGTCCGGGTCGTGGTAGATCGCGACCGGGTTCTCGCCGAAGCCGCGCGGCGGCTGGATGAGCACCAGCAGGTTCCCGGAGCGGATCGCGGCGAGCACGATGTCGCCGTCCGGGTTCCGCGAGCGGTCGACGTACAGCTCGCCGGGGGCCGGGCCCCAGTGCTCCTCGACCCGGGCGCGCAGGCCCTCGGGCAGGGTGGCGTACCAGCGGCGGTAGTCGGCGGCCGGGATGCGCACCGGGTTGCGGGCCAGCTGGTCCTCGGTGAGCCAGTCCTGGTCGTAGCCGCCGGCGGCGATCAGCGCGTGGATGAGGGCGTCGCCCTCGTGCTCGTGCTCACCCGCGTCGTCCAGGCCCGGCAGCGCGTCCCCGAGGTCCATGCCCTCCTCGCGCAGCGCGGTCAGCAGCCGGATCGCGCTGGCCGGGGTGTCCAGGCCGACGGCGTTGCCGACCCGGGCGTGCTTGGTCGGGTAGGCGGACAGCACCAGCGCGAGCCGGCGCTCGGCGGCCGGGAGGTGCCGCAGCCGGGCGTGCGCGACGGCGATCCCGGCGACCCGGGCGGAGCGCTCCTCGTCGGCGGCGTAGACGGTCAGGCCGTCCTCGTCCAGCTCCTTGAAGGAGAAGGGGACGGTGATCAGCCGGCCGTCGAACTCGGGCACCGCGACCTGGGTGGCGGTGTCCAGCGGGGACAGGCCGTCGTCGCTGGCCTCCCACTGGGCGCGCGACCAGGTCAGGCAGAGCGCCTGGAGGATCGGGCGGTCCAGCGCGGCGAGCGCGCCGGCGTCCCAGGCCTCCTCGTCCCCGCCGGCCTGCGCGTCGGCCGGCCGGGTGCCGCCGGCGGCGAGCACGGTGGTGACGATCGCGTCGGCCTCGCCGAGGGCGGCCAGCAGCTCCGGCTCGGCGCCGCGCAGCGAGGCGCAGTAGTACGCGCGGGCCTGGGCGCCCTGGTCCTCGACCGCCCGGCAGAGGGTCTCCACGAACGCGGTGTTGCCGCTCATGTGGTGGGCGCGGTAGTAGAGCACCGCGACGGTCGGACCCCCGGCCGTCCGGGCCGCGCGCTCCAGCGGGCCCCAGGCCGGGGCGGAGGCGGGCGGGGCGAAGCCGTGGCCGGTGAGCAGCACGGTGTCGGAGAGGAAGGCGCCGAGCTCGGCGAGGTTGGCCGCGCCGCCGTGCGCCAGGTAGGCGTGCGCCTCGGCCGCGATGCCGGCCGGCACGGTGGACAGCTCCATCAGCTGGGCGTCGGGGGCCTGCTCACCGGTCAGCACGACCACCGGGCGGGGGCCGGCGAGCAGCGCGTCCAGGCCCTCCTGCCAGGCACGGCGGCCGCCGAGCAGACGGACCACGACCAGGTCGGTGCCCTCCACCAGGGCGGGCAGGTCCTCGGGAGCCAGCCGGGCCGGGTTGCCGAGCCGGTAGCGCACCGGCCCCTCGGAGGCACGGGCGCTCAGCAGGTCGGTGTCGGACGTCGACAGCAGCAGAATCATGCGAAGGCCCTCCCGGCCTCGGAGGCGAACGGGCGAGTGCCTGCGGGCACGGACATGGGCATCGGCACGGGCGACCACGAGGGCCCGGGCACGCGACGGCGCATGGCTTTCAAGCCTTCCTCGGGGTCCGCGCCCCGGGCCGGTGGAGGACGGCAGGAGTTCCTGGCTCCCGCGCTCCACCGGAGGTCCGGTGAACCGCGGTCACAGTGGCGGGACCGCACCGGGTTCGCACCGGTTTCCTCCCCTGCGCCGTCGCTGGCGGCGGCCGGTCCGCGGGCCGCGCCCGACCTGTGCTTCTCCGCCAACACCGGCCGC
>NZ_BAAAKJ010000297.1:0-8567 GCF_039527695.1 Kitasatospora putterlickiae | reverse complement strand
GGGGTACGGCCGGGCCGGGGGAGTGCGGGTCGCGAGGGCGCCGCACGGGGCCGTGGGTGTGAGCGACGGGACGGCGGCAACCCATCGGATCATCTGTATGCTCGCCGCCATGCCTCCCGAACCCGACGCCGTCGCGCCGGGCGCCGCCGTGCCCGACCGGGCGCGTCCGGACGCCTGCCCCGGGGCCCTTCGTCTGCACCCCGCCGACGACGGCGCCCTGGCCCGGGTCCGGCTGCCCGGCGGCCTGCTGACGACCCGTCAGGCGCTGGCGCTGGCCGACGCGGCGCGCGAACTCGGCGACGGCCGGCTGGAGATCACCTCGCGCGGCAACGTCCAGCTGCGCGGCCTGGCTTCGGACTGCGGCGGCGAACTCGGCGGGCGGCTGCGCGCCGCCGGCCTGCTGCCCTCCGACACCCATGAGCGGGTCCGCAACATCGTCGCCTCGCCGGGCCCCGCCGCCGGTCTCGGCGACGTGCGGGCCTGGGCGCGCTCGCTCGACCAGTCCCTGTGCGCCAGCCCCTGGGCGACGGCGCTGTCCGGCAAGTTCCTGTTCGCCCTGGACGACGGCAGCGGCGACGTCGCCGCGCTGGACGCCGATGTGACATTGATCGCAGGCCCCGACGGCACCGCCCTGCTGCGCCTCGGCCGGGCCGCCACCGTGCGGCCGGTGCCCGCCGGGCAGGCGGTCTACGCGGCGCTGGACGCCGCCCACGAGTTCCTGGACGCCCAGCGCGCCGCCGGGGTGCGGGCCTGGCACCTGCGCGAGGCGCCCGACCTGCTGGACCCCGGCCCGCTGCCGCTGCCCGTGCTGTCCGGCACCCGCCCGCCGCTGGGCGCCCTGCCGGGAAGCGGGCCGCAGGTGGGCCTGTACGCGGGCCTGCACGTCGGCCTGCGTTTCGGCCTGGCCACGGCCGGTCAGTGGCAGGTCCTGGCCGACGCCGCGGAGGGCGAGCTGCGGCTCACCCCGTGGCGCGGCGTGGTGCTGCCCGGCGCGCCCGCCGAACGGCTGGCCGCGCTCGCGGCGGCCGGCTTCCGGACCGCGGGCGGCACCGCCTGGGACGGCGCGAGCGCCTGCACCGGGCTGCCGGGCTGCGCGAAGTCGCTGGCCGACGTCCGGGCCGACGCCGCCCGGGCGCTGGACGGCGCCCCGGCGAACCCCGGCGGACTGCCGGTGCACTGGTCGGGCTGCGAGCGCCGCTGCGGCCACCCCGCCGGACGGCGGGTGGACGTGCTGGCGACCGGGCAGGGGTACCGGGTGGCGCTGGAAGGCGCGCCGCCGGGGCGGGACACCGCCGTGGAAGTGACGAACGAGGAGATGGCCGCGGCGGTCGCCGCGGCCCGGAGGACCACCACGTGATCGACTACGAGAAGGACGGCGCGTCCATCTACCGCCAGTCCTTTGCCACCATCCGGGCCGAGGCCGACCTCGCCGCGCTGCCCGCGGACGTCTCCCAGGTCGCGGTGCGGATGATCCACGCCTGCGGCATGGTCGACCTGGTCGAGGACCTGGTGTACTCGCCGGGCGTGGTCGCCTCCGCGCGCGCCGCCCTGCGCGCCGGGGCGCCGATCCTGTGTGACGTCAACATGGTCGCCAGCGGCGTCACCCGCAAGCGGCTGCCCGCCGACAACGAGGTGATCTGCACCCTCACCGACCCGTCCGTGCCCGAGCTGGCCCGGGCGATGGGCAACACCCGCAGCGCCGCCGCGATGGAGCTGTGGCTGCCCCGCCTGGAGGGCGCCGTGGTCGCCGTCGGCAACGCGCCGACCTCGCTCTTCCGCCTGCTGGAGCTGATCGAGGCCGGCGCCCCGCGCCCGGCCGCGGTGATCGGCGTGCCGGTCGGCTTCATCGGCGCGGCCGAGTCCAAGGAGGCGCTGGCCGCCCACCCGGCGGGCCTGGAGCACCTGGTGGTCCGCGGCCGGCGCGGCGGCAGCGCGATCGCCGCCGCCGCGATCAACGCGATTGCGAGCGAGGAAGAGTGACGGACAATCAGAGGACCGGCCGGCTCTACGGGGTCGGCCTCGGCCCAGGGGACCCCTCGCTGGTGACCGTGCGCGCCGCCGAACTCATCGGCAAGGCCGACGTGGTGGCGTACCACAGCGCCCGGCACGGCCGCTCGATCGCCCGGACCATCGCCGAGCGCTATCTGACGGGCGGTCAGATCGAGGAGAAGCTGGTCTACCCGATCACCGTCGAGACCACCGACCACCCCGGCGGCTACCGGGGCGCGCTGGACGACTTCTACGAGGAGGCCGCCGCCCGGCTGGCCGCCCACCTGGACGCCGGACGCGACGTCGTGGTGCTCGCCGAGGGGGACCCGTTCTTCTACGGCTCCTACCAGCACATGCACAAGCGCCTGGCGCACCGCTACCCGACCGAGGTGGTGCCCGGCGTGACCTCGGTCAGCGCCGCCGCCGCCCGGCTCGGCCAGCCGCTCACCGAGGCCGAGGAGACGCTCACCGTCATCCCCGGCACGCTGCCCGAGGAGGAGCTGACCGCGCGGCTGGCCGCCGCCGACTCCGCCGTCGTCATGAAGCTCGGCCGCACCTTCCCGACCGTGCGCCGCGCCCTGGAGCGGGCCGGCCGGCTGGCCGACGCCCAGTACGTCGAGCGGGCGTTCATGGACGGCGAGCGGACCGCGCCGCTGGCCTCGGTCGACCCCGAGGGCGTCCCCTACTTCTCGGTGGCCGTGCTGCCCAGCAAGGTCGCCCCGCTGGAGCCCGCGGCGCCCGACCTGAGCGGACCGGGCGACGTCACGGTCGTCGGCACCGGGCCCGCCGGACCGCTCTGGCTCACCCCGGAGGCGCGCGGCGCCCTGGCCGCCGCCACCGACCTGGTCGGCTACACCACCTACCTGGACCGGGTGCCGGTGCGGCCGGGCCAGACCCGGCACGGCTCCGACAACAAGGTGGAGTCCGAGCGCGCCGAGTTCGCCCTGGACCTGGCCCGGCGCGGCCACCGGGTGGTGGTGGTCTCCTCCGGTGACCCGGGCGTCTTCGCGATGGCCACCGCCGTCCTGGAGGTCGCCTGCGAGGAGGCCTACCGGGAGGTCCCGGTGCGGATCGTCCCCGGCATGACCGCCGCCCACGCGGCCGCCTCCCGGGCCGGCGCCCCGCTCGGCCACGACTACGCGGTGGTCTCGCTCTCCGACCGCCTCAAGCCCTGGGAGGTCGTCGCCGCCCGCCTGCGCGCCGCCGCCGAGGCCGACCTGGTGCTCGCCCTCTACAACCCCGGCTCGCAGTCCCGCACCACCCAGGTCGGCCGCGCCCGCGACCTCCTCCTGGAGTACCGGGCCCCGGAGACCCCGGTGGTGATGGCCCGCGACGTCGGCGGACCCACCGAACGCGTCCGCACCGTGCGCCTCGCCGACCTCGACCCCGCCGAGGTCGACATGCGCACCATCCTCCTCATCGGCTCCTCCCAGACGCGGCACGTCCCCCGCGCCCCCCACCCCGACGTCACCTGGACCCCCCGCCGCTACCCGGAGGCCTGAGCAACCGGTGCGGAAGGCCGCCCGGCCTTCCGCACCGGAACCCGGATCAGTCGCGGTAGATGCCGGAGCGGTGGCAGACCCGTACGACCAGAACCGGCCGCCGGCCGCCGTCCACGGTGTAGATGACCCGGTGGTCTCCCACTCGCAGACGGCGGTATCAGGTGAGCCGACGAGCCCGGTGGTGTGGAATCCGTACGGGTCGTGCTCCAGCTCGGCGGGTGTGGTACTTCACTCGGGCCTCGCCAGGGTCTCGGCCATGACCTCTTCCAGCGAGTACGTCGATTCAGCACGGCGCTCCTCGATGAGGCGCACCAGCTCCTGCTCCTCCCACCGCCGGTACTCGCGCAGCAGCTCCATCGGGACGACGGCGGCCACCTCCCGTCCGCGCCGGGTGATCACCGTCGGCTCGTCCCGCTCCGCGCGGTCGACCACGGCGGCGAGGTGCTCACGCGCCTCGCGAATCGATACGGTCTGGACAGGCTGCTCGCTCATGCTTCGAGCGTACGAAGCGTTCCAGGTGTACACAATTGCCCTCGGCGTTCTCGGCACGGGCGGGCCGGGGGCCGTAGGGTCTCGATCGGCAATCGGAATCAGGGAGCGGTGCGGCATGGGCGAGGTCGGCGGGCGGGCCGGGCAGCTGAGGAGCAGCGGGCTGCGGCACGGCTGGACGACCGGGGCGTGTGCCACGGCGGCGACCAAGGCGGCGTACCGGGCGCTGCTCACGGGGGAGTTCCCGGATCCGGTGGAGATCGTGCTGCCGAAGGGGCAGCGGCCGGCGTTCGCGCTCGCGGTGGAGGGGGTCACCGAGGGGGCCGGCGGGCGGCGGGCGATGGCCGGGGTGGTGAAGGACGCCGGGGACGACCCCGACGTGACGCACGGCGCCCTGGTGCGCTCCACGGTGTGGGCGGGGGAGCCCGGGGCGGGCGTGGTGTTCCGGGCCGGGCCCGGGGTGGGCACCGTCACCAAGGCCGGGCTGCCGCTCGCGGTCGGCGAGCCGGCCGTCAACCCGGTGCCCCGGCAGCTGATCCGGGAGGTGGTCGCCGAGGTGGCGGCCGAGTGCGGCGGCAGCGGGGACGTGGTGGTGGAGATCTCCGTCGACAACGGAGAGGAGATCGCCCGCTCCACCTGGAACCCCCGGCTGGGCATCCTCGGCGGGCTCTCCATCCTCGGCACCACCGGCGTGGTCGTCCCCTACTCCTGCTCCGCGTGGATCGACTCGATCCGGCGCGGGGTGGACGTGGCGCGGGCCGCCGGCCGCACCCACGTGGCCGGCTGCACCGGCTCGACCTCGGAGAAGGTGGCCGTCGCCGTGCACGGCCTGCCCGAGGACGCGCTGCTCGACATGGGCGACTTCGCGGGCGCGGTGCTCAAGTACCTCAAGCGCCACCCGGTGCCGCGCCTGACCATCGCCGGCGGCTTCGCCAAGCTCTCCAAGCTCGCCGCCGGCCACCTCGACCTGCACTCGGCGCGCTCCCAGGTGGACAAGGGCTACCTGGCCCGGCTCGCCCGCGAGGGCGGCGCGGACGAGGAGTTGACGGCGGCCGTCGCGGCGGCCAACACCGCGCTGGAGGCGATCCAGCTCTGCCGGGCGGCCGGGGTGCCGCTGGGCGACCTGGTGGCCGAGGCCGCGCGGGCCACCGCGCTCGGGGTGCTGGTCGGTTCGCCGGTCGCGGTCGACGTCATCTGCGTCGACCGGGCCGGGACGATCGTCGGCCGCGCGGAGCCGCTCGGGCCCTGACGCGGGCGGCGTTCCGTCTCAGGCGTGTCCCAGGAACTTCGCCATGATGTGAAGATCTGACGCTCATACGGGGTGAGAAACGGACAAATGTAGCGCCACGCCCGGGGTCGGTTCTGTCGCTATCTCAGCCATGAGATATGGTCTGGCGAGTGACAGGCGACTACCTCACCCGTATCGGCACCCTCATCCGTACCGCGCGTCAGCACCGCGGCTGGTCCCAGGCCCAGCTCGGCGAGGCCCTCGGCACCAGCCAGAGCGCGGTCAACCGCATCGAACAGGGCAAGCAGAACGTCAGCCTTGAGATGATCGCGCGCATCGGCGAAGCGCTCGACAGCGAGATCGTCTCCCTCGGCTACGCGGGGCCGATGCACCTGCGGGTCGCCGGCGGCACCACCCTCTCCGGTGCGATCGACGTCCGCAGCAGCAAGAACGCCTGCGTGGCGATCCTCTGCGCCTCGCTGCTGACCACCGGCCGCACCACCCTGCGCAGCGTGGCCCGCATCGAGGAGGTCTACCGCATCCTTGAGGTGCTCACCAGCATCGGCGTCAAGAGCCGCTGGATCAACGACGGCCGCGACCTCGAACTCACCCCGCCCGTCGAGCTCGACCTCGCCGGCATGGACGTCGAGGCCGCCCGCCGCACCCGCAGCGTGCTGATGTTCCTCGGCCCGCTGATGCACCGCGCCGACACCTTCGCCATCCCCTACGCCGGCGGCTGCGACCTCGGCACCCGCACCGTCCAGCCGCACCTCACCGCGCTGCGCCGGTTCGGCCTGGAGGTCGCCACCACCGGCGGCGCCTACCACGCCTCCGTCCAGCCCGGCGTCCCGCTGGACCGCCCGATCGTGCTGACCGAGCGCGGGGACACCGTCACCGAGAACGCCCTGCTCGCCGCCGCCCGCCACGACGGCGTCAGCGTCATCCGCAACGCCTCGCCCAACTACATGGTCCAGGACCTCTGCTTCTTCCTGGAGAAGCTGGGCGTGCGGATCGAGGGCATCGGCACCACCACCCTCACCGTGCACGGCGTCCCGCAGATCACCTGCGACGTCGACTACACCCCGGCCGAGGACCCGGTCGAGGCGATGAGCCTGCTCGCGGCCGCCGTGGTCACCTCCTCCGAGCTGACCATCCGCCGGGTGCCGATCGAGTTCCTGGAGATCGAGCTCGCCGTGCTGGAGGGCATGGGCCTCGACTACGACCGCACCCCCGAGTACCCGGCCCACAACGGCCGCACCCGGCTGGTCGACCTCACCGTGCGCCCCTCCAAGCTCACCGCGCCGATCGACACCATCCACCCGATGCCCTTCCCCGGCATCAACATCGACAACGTGCCGTTCTTCGCCGCCATCGCCGCGGCCGCCCACGGCACCACGATGATCCACGACTGGGTCTACGACAACCGCGCCATCTACCTCACCGAACTCACCCGCCTCGGCGCGGACATCAAGCTCCTCGACCCGCACCGCGTCCTCGTCCAGGGCCCCACCCGCTGGCGCGCCGCCGAGATGGTCTGCCCGCCCGCCCTGCGCCCCGCCGTCGTCATCCTCCTCGCGATGCTCGCCGCCAAGGGCACCTCGGTGCTGCGCAACGTCTACGTCATCAACCGCGGCTACGAGGACCTCGCCGAGCGCCTCAACTCCATCGGCGCCCAGATCGAGACCTTCCGCGACATCTGAGCCACGACCGGTCCCCCCGGACGCCACCGAGGCCGTGGCCGCGCCCGTGCGCGGCCACGGCCTCAGTCGTGGAGACCCGCCAGCAGGTACGCGGTGTCCAGCCCGGTGGTCAGGTAGTCGACGAACAGCGGGTTGTTGAGCGCCCAGGGCGAGCGGCGCTCCCGGACGAGTCCGATGGCGCTTCCGGCCTGGTGGCCGAGCTCGACGAGGGCCTGGGCCGCCACCAGGCCCGAGCGGTTGTAGCCCGAGTGACAGCGGACGAGGGTGCGGCGGCCCTGCCGGACGGCCTGCGCGGTGAGCGTCGCGGCCTCCTGGACGGCGAGCAGCCGGTCGGCCGAGAGCGGGGCGTCGGGCACCTCGCGGACGACGTGCTCCACGTCCGGCGCCGGGCCGTGGCCGGGCAGCGTGAACAGGCTCACGACCAGGTCGAACTCGCCTCCCACGACGGCGGGTTCGAGACCGCCGCCGGGCGGTGTGAAGTAGTGCCCGCCCATCCAGAGGTGCGGGACGATCCTGTTCCAGGGCTCCTGCGGGCCGGGGGGTTCACGGTCCTTCCGCCGGGTTCTCATCGACTCGGTGTCCTTCGCCGTGGGGGGTCATTCGCCGGTGCGGCCGTCGAGGTGTTCGCGCAGGAGGTCGGCGTGGCCGTTGTGGCGGGCGTACTCCTCGATCATGTGGGTGAGGATCCAGCGCAGGGACCAGGTCTGGTCGCCGGCGGGGGCGCGGTAGTGGCCCAGGACGTCCAGGGACGGGGCGGCGGCGACGAGTTCGCGGGCGTGGGCGCACTCGCGGCGCCAGACGGTGAAGGCCTCGTCGGGGTCGGCGTCGGCGGCGTCGAATTCGGCGAAGGTGCCGTCGGGGCGCTTCCAGAAGCCGGGGCGGGCCTCGTTGTTGAGGACGTTGCGGAACCAGCTGCGCTCGACCTCGGCGAGGTGGCGGGTCAGGCCGAGCAGGGAGAGCGTGGAGGGGTGCAGCGGGCGGGCGCGGAGCTGGTCGGTGGTCAGCCCGGCGCACTTCATGGCGAAGGTGTCGCGCTGGAAGTCCAGGAAGGCGGTCAGGGTGGCCCGTTCGTCGCCGGCGGGCGGGGTCGGGGTGCGGGCGGCGTCGGCGAGGTCGTAGGCGTCGGTCATCGGGCCATGGTGGCAGGAACGGGTCCGGCCGGCACGGGAATTAGCGGCCCGCCAGCCAGGCCAGCGCGGCCTCGACGGTCTCCGCGACCGGGACGCCGGGCGGCGCCGGCGGGCGGTCCACGACGACCACGGGCAGGCCGAGTTCGCGCGCCGCGGTGAGCTTGGGCGCGGTGGCCGCGCCGCCGCTGTCCTTGGTGACCACGACGTCGATCCGGTGCTCGCGCAGCACCGCCCGCTCGCCGTCCAGGGTGAACGGGCCGCGGTCGAGCAGGACGTCGAGCGAGGCGGGCAGCGGCGGCTCGGGCGGGTCGACCGAGCGGGCGGTGAAGTGCAGGCCGTCGAGGTGGGCGAAGGCGCCGATGCCCTGGCGGCCGCTGGTGAGCAGCACCCGCCGGCCGAGGGACGGCAGCAGGTCCGCCGCCTCCGCGAGGGAGGGGACGCGGTGCCAGCGGTCGCCCTCCACCGGCGCCCAGCCGGGGCGGTGCAGGACGAGCAGCGGGACGCCGGTCGCCGCGGCGGCCTCGGCGGC
>NZ_BAAAKJ010000296.1:4595-4929 GCF_039527695.1 Kitasatospora putterlickiae | reverse complement strand
CGGCCCGGCCCGGCCGGGTCCGCGTCGCCGGGCCGGAGGAGCTGGCCTCGCACGTGCTGCTGCTGGCGGCCGTCCCGGACGAGGTCCGCCGGGCCTTCCGCGGCCGGCTGCTGGACACCGTGATCGCCTACGACCGGGAGCACCAGGCGGACCTGGTGCGCACCCTGGAGGCGTTCCTGCGCGCGGACGGCTCGTGGACCAGGTGCGCCGCGCAGCTGCACGTGCACGTCAACACGCTGCGCTACCGGATCGGCCGCGTCGAGGAGCTGACCGGCCGTGACCTGTCCCGCCTGGAGGACCGGGTGGACTTCTACCTGGCGCTCGAACTGGCCTG
>NZ_BAAAKJ010000296.1:0-4552 GCF_039527695.1 Kitasatospora putterlickiae | reverse complement strand
GGGCCGCCCCGCACGAGGGGACCGAACGGGCTACTGGGCCGGGATGATCCCGGTCAGCCACTCGAAGACGCCCGGCACCATGCCCTTCCACACGTCGCTGGAGTGCGGGCCGGTGGTCTCGACGACCTGCACGGTGGTGGGCGCCTTGGCGGCGGTGGCGATCGCCTGGCCGTCCTCGTAGCCGTCGCCCTTGTTGCCGGAGATGTACAGCGCGACCTTCGGCGGCTGGGCGGCGCCCTTCACGATGGTGACCGGGTTGTTGGCCTCGCGCAGCGCCGGGTCCTTGCCGACCAGCGAGTCCTTCTCGGTCGCCGGGTCGTTGTAGCCCGAGAGGCTGACGCCGGCCCGGTAGCGGTTGGGGTGGGCCAGCGAGAGCTTGGTGGCGCAGTGGGCGCCCGCCGAGTAGCCGGCGATCGCCCAGCGGTCGGCGGACGGGTCGGCCCGGAAGTTGTCCAGGATCATCTGCGGCACGTCCCGGGTCAGCCAGGTGTCCGCGTTGACCTTGCCCGGCACGTCGGTGCAGCCCGCGTCGGTGCGGTTGCCCAGCAGCAGGGTGCGCGGCGAGACCAGGATGAACGGCGCCACCTTGCCCTGCTGCATCAGCGGCTTCAGCTGCTCGGAGACCTTGAGCGTGCCGTACCAGGTGGAGGAGGAGCCCGGGTAGCCGGGGATCAGCTCGACCACCGGGAACCTCTTGTCCTTGAACGCCGGGTCGTTGTACTGCGGCGGCAGCCAGACCAGCACCTCGCCGTCGACGCCGGACAGCTGGCCCTTGAGGTCGGTCTTCTGGACGTCGCCCGGCACCTTGGGGTCGTCCACGCCGCGGAAGGACTGCTGGACCTTGTTGGCCGGCGGGTGGGCCGCCGCGTCGCCCGCCTGCGTGCCGCCTCCGCCCGCCGCGGCCGTGGCCGTGGCCTGGCCGGAGGGGGCGGGCGCGGCCGGCTCCTGCGGCGGCACGGGGGGCACCGCCCGCACGTGGTTGCCGGTGCCGAGCAGGTCGTCCCAGCTGCCGTAGATGAGGTTGGCGTTGTTGACCATCACGAAGACCATGACCACCGCGGTGGCCTGGCAGAACACGATCATGGCGAGCCTGGACAGGACGCGCACCGGCTCGGGTCCCTTGACCCGGCCCCAGAACCACATCGCCACCGCGATGGAGACCGGCACGAGAACGACCGTGCAGATGAGGAATGGCGTACCTGTCAGTTGCATGAAGATCTCGTATCCGGGTTCGAAGCCGCCCGGACCCCACTCGCCCGGAGCGCCACCTCAATGGCATCAGACGGTCAGAAACCGGGATCGGTTGCCGTCCGAATCTGTGCGGAACCTGAGAGGAAGATCACGTTCGCACGCCGCTCCCCTTTTCGGGCCCGCCCCAGTGTGCCACCCTGGCGGGCCCGGCCCTGACGTCGCACCCAGCGGACTCCCAGGAATCCCCCCGCGGAACGCCCGCGCGGGGCACGATACCGTCCGGACGGATCGCCCCACCGGGCGAGGCGGTGCGAAACCGCGTCCGGCGGGAAGCGAGACTATGGGGATGAGCACAACCCGCATGAGTCCCGTCCGCCGGCTGAGGCCAGCCGCCGCCGCGCTGGCCGTCCTGGCCCTCACGGTCGCCGTCGCCGGCTGCAGCAGCACCGGAGGCAGACGCGCCGAGGAGGCCCGCGCCAAGGCCTCGGCCGCCGCCGGCGGCGCCGTCACCACCCCGCGCTGGAAGGTCGCCATGGTGACCCACGCGGGCGCCGGGGACGCCTTCTGGGACACCGTGCGCAAGGGCGCCGAGCAGGCCGCCGCCAAGGACAACATCACCTTCCTGTACTCCAACGACGCGCAGACCCAGAACCAGGTCCAGCTCGTCCAGGCCGCCATCGACCAGAAGGTCGACGGCCTGCTGGTGACCCTCGCCAAGGGCGACGCGATGGCCGACGTGCTCGGCAAGGCCAAGGCCGCCGGCATCCCGGTGATCACCGTCAACTCCGGCCAGGAGTACTCCGCGCGGTTCGGCGCGCTCACCCACATCGGCCAGGACGAGGCCACCGCCGGCCAGGCGGCGGGCACCGAGCTGTCCCGGCGCGGGCGCGGGAACGTGCTGTGCGTGATCCACGAGCAGGGCAACGTCGGGCAGGAGCAGCGCTGCTCCGGCGCCCGGAGCACGGCCGGCGGCGCCTTCCAGGTGATGTACGTCGACGGCGTCAACATGCCGGACGCCCGTGCCGCGATCTCCGCCAAGCTCCAGGCCGACCCGGCGATCGACACCGTGCTCACCCTCTCCGGCCCGATGGCGGCCACCGGCCTGCAGGCGATCCAGGACGCCCGCCGCCCGGTCGAGCTGGACACCTTCGACCTGGGCACCCAGGTGGTGGCCGGCCTCAAGGCGGGCACCGTCGGCTTCGCCGTCGACCAGCAGCCCTACCTCCAGGGCTACCAGGGCGTCGACCTGCTCTGGCTCTACCGCTTCAACCTCAACATGCTCGGCGGCGGCCGGCCGGTGGCCACCGGCCCGCAGATCCTCACCAAGGAGAACGCGGACGCCCTCGCCGAGTACGTCGCGAGGGGGACCAGGTGAGCGGCTCCGACGTCCTCGCGGCCGGGCGCCGGGAGAGACCGGCCGCGCTGCGCCGGCTGGCCGGCCGGCCGGAGCTGGGCGCGCTGATCGCGGCCGCCGCGGTCTTCCTGGTCTTCGCCGCCGTCGCCGAGCCGTTCCTGCGGGTCTCCTCGCTGGGCACCGTGCTGTACGCGGCCTCCACCATCGGGATCATGGCGGTCCCGGTCGCGCTGCTGATGATCGGCGGCGAGTTCGACCTCTCGGCCGGCGTGCTGGTCACCACCGCCGCGCTGACCTCGTCGATGGTCTCCTACCAGCTCACCGCGGTGACCTGGGTGGGCGTGCTGGTCTCGCTCGCCACGACGCTGGCGGTCGGCCTGTTCAACGGCTGGATGCTGTCGCGCACCAGGCTGCCGAGCTTCATCGTCACCCTCGGCACCTTCCTGATGCTGACCGGCGCCAACCTCGGCGTCACCAAGCTGGTCTCCGGCACCGTCTCCACCAAGCCGATCTCCGACATGGAGGGCTTCGCCTCCTGCCGCTGGCTGTTCGCCTCCGAGGTCACCGTCGGCGGGCTGACCGTCAAGGCCACCGTCTGGTGGTGGCTGGGCCTGCTGCTGGTCGGCAGCTGGGTGCTGCTGCGCACCCGCTTCGGCAACTGGATCTTCGCGGTCGGCGGGGACGCGGCCGCGGCCCGCGCGGTGGGCGTCCCGGTCGCCCGCACGAAGACCGTGCTCTACCTGTTCGTCGGCTTCGGCGCCTGGGTGCTCGGCCAGCACCTGCTGTTCTCCTTCGACACCGTGCAGTCCGGCGAGGGTGTCGGCAACGAGCTGATCTACATCGTCGCGGCCGTCATCGGCGGCTGCCTGATCACCGGCGGCTACGGCTCGGTGGTCGGTTCCGCGCTGGGCGCGCTGATCTTCGGCATGGCCAGCAAGGGCATCATCTACGCCCAGTGGAACCCCGACTGGTTCAAGTTCTTCCTGGGTGCGATGCTGCTGCTGGCCGCCCTGCTGAACTCCTTCGTCAAGCGCCGCGCCGAACGGGGGCCCCGATGACCGAGCTCCTCTCCCTGCGGGGTGTCGGCAAGACCTACGGCACCGTGCGCGCCCTGGAGGACGTCTCGCTGACCCTGCGCTCCGGCGAGATCAGCTGCGTGCTCGGCGACAACGGCGCCGGCAAGTCCACCCTGATCAAGATCATCGCCGGGCTGCACCGGCACGACGAGGGCACCTTCACGGTGGGCGGCGAGGAGGTCCGCTTCGACTCCCCGCGCCAGGCCCTGGACCGCGGCATCGCCACCGTCTACCAGGACCTCGCCGTGGTGCCGCTGATGCCCGTCTGGCGCAACTTCTTCCTCGGCTCCGAGCAGGGGTACAAGCGCTGGGGCGGGCTGCGGATCGACGCCGACGGCATGCGCGCCACCACCCGCACGGCGCTCGCCGACATGGGCATCGACCTGCCCGACGTCGACCGCCCGATCGGCACCCTGTCCGGCGGCCAGCGCCAGTGCGTGGCCATCGCCCGCGCCGTGCACTTCGGCGCCAGGGTGCTGATCCTGGACGAGCCGACCGCCGCGCTCGGCGTCAAGCAGTCCGGAGTGGTGCTCAAGTACGTCACCGCCGCCCGGGACGCCGGGCTCGGCGTGGTGCTGATCACCCACAACCCGCACCACGCGTACCTGGTCGGGGACCACTTCACCCTGCTCAAGCGGGGCCGGATGGCCGGCAGCCACCCCCGGGCCGAGATCGGCCTCGAACAGCTCACCACCGAGATGGCCGGCGGCTCCGACCTCGCCGAGCTCTCCCACGAGCTGTCCCGCGCCGACCTCCCCGGCCTCCCCGGTGCCCCCGGCGCCCCGACCCCCGATTCCGCTGAGGAGCGTCCGCAGCCGTGACCAGCCCCCACGGCGGCACCCGGCCGCCGGTCCTGCCCACCCTGCTCGGCCTCGGGCCGCGCGCCGAGCGCCGCCGCCGGGCGCTGCCCGCCGGCGTGCTCCGGCTGCCG
>NZ_BAAAKJ010000295.1:14437-21454 GCF_039527695.1 Kitasatospora putterlickiae | reverse complement strand
TCACGGCCGGCGGGGCGGCGGGCGGTTCGGCCGGCGGCGTGGTCGCCTCCGGCGTCGGGGTCGCCGGCGCGGGCGGTGCGACCGGGGTGGTCACCGCGGCCACGGGGGCGGGCGAGGAGGCCGCCGTGGTGGCGGTGTCACCCGTGGTGGGGTCGCACCCGGTCAGCGCGAGGCCGACGGTGAGGACGAGTCCGGCGACGGCGGCCAGGCCGCGACGACCGCCGCGCATCCGTGAAGGCATGGACGTGAACGCTCCGTTCCGTTTGGAAGAGGTTCGCGAGTCAATCAGATCAGCCACACGATCTGTCCATCGTTCAAACACTTGTAAGCAGATCGAGATCTGATGATCACGGAGCGTCGACGACCGATCGAGTTCGATCACCTACCGCCAGACTTTCGCCTACGGACGGGGCCTGGCCGCGCCGAGAGGCCGGTACCGCAACCCCATGCCCTCGTAGAGCCGGACGGCGGCGTGGTTCCAGTCGTCCACCATCAGCGCCACCGCCCCGTGGGTCCGCAACGCCTCGGCGACGAGGAACCCGCCGACCCGCCGTCCGAATCCGCGCCCACGCGCCTCCGGACGCACGGCCACCCCCGACAGGAAACCGATCGTGGGCGCGCACCAGGCGAACGCGCCCACCGCCGTCAGCCGGCCCGCGGCGTCCCGCACGCCCGCCCACCGCTCGACGCCGGGCACCCCCGGCTTGGCGTAGGAGTTCGGGAAGCTCGTGTCGATAAGTCGCTCCACCTCGCCCCACGCGCCCTCCTCAAGCCACGCCGCCTCCTCGCCGACGACCGGCGGACCGTCACCCGCGAAGCCGTGCCGGTCCATCCAGCCGAACGGGCCCGCCGCCGCCAGCCCCGGGATCTCCCGGACCACCGCGTCGATCAGGGCGCGGTCCCCGAGCGGCCGGTAGTCGGGACCCAGCCGGGCCATCACCCTCCGCAGCAACGGGATCGCGGCGTCGGGGGCTCCCCACACCACCAGCCGTTCCCGGGCCATCAGGGCCGCTCCGGCCACCACCACCGCACGCCGGTCGTCACTCGCCCACGCCCGACCGCGCCCGTCCAGCCCCCGCGCCGCCCACACGCACAGCGCGTCGCCCCGGCAGCACGCCCGCAGGTCCTCCCCGCCAACGATCTCCCTCACGGTGTGACGGGGACGTTCGTCAGGCCGGCGGTCGCCCCGGTGACGGTGTTGGAGGCGTGGACCACGTTGGGCCGGCCCGCGCAGGCCGAGACCGAGGTGATCCTGATGGCGTAGGCGCCGACTCCGCCGAGGTCCGAGGTGTTGGCGCGCCAGGTGTTCCCGCAACCGTTCGGGAAGGACGGGGTGGTGACCGGGTTGTGGGTCTCGTAGCCGTTGGCGAAGGTGCCGGGCACGGCGAAGGTGCCCCGGTTGCCCTCGATCAGGTAGCCGACGCCCTTGACGTCCACCCAGGAGTCGGCGGAGTTCTGGCCGCTGATGCCGCGCCCGTCGAAGGTGTTGCCCCGGATCACCCCGTCCGAGGTGCCCTCCTTCACATCGATCCCCTCGGCGGTGACGTACGGGCCGATCCGGTTGTTCTCGACCAGCACGCGGTCCGAGCGGTCCGCGCCGGCGGAGTTGCCGTGGCAGGCCCAGTTGGAGTTGGCGGAGCCGAGGTAGACCCCTTCGCCGTAACCCGGCTGGGCCCGGCCGGTGTACTCCACCACCGAGTCGCGCAGCACCCCGTCCGCGGAGGAGCGGCGGAAGTGCACGCCCTCGTCCTCCACGTGGTGCACGTACAGGCCGTCGATCACCACGTGCGGCGAACCGTCCAGCACCACGCCCTTCTTGGAGTCCCGCACGGTGAACCCGCCGAGGTTCCAGTACGGCGCGCCGTAGAGCCAGAGACCGTACCCGGAGTCCCACCCGGCGGTCGGCACCGGACAGGAGGGCGCGGAGCCGGACGGCCCGTCGTTGACGAGCACGGCGGTGCGCGGGCCGGTGAGCGTGACCGGCTGCGCGGCCGTCCCGGCCCGCTGCGCGACGAAGGAGCCGTGGTACTCCCCCGCCGCGAGCCGGATCGTCCACCCGGGCGCGGCCGCCGCCAGCGCGGCCCTCAACTCGGCGGCCGTGGACACGTCGACGGTCTGTTCGGCGGGCGCCGCAGCGGCGGGACCGACGGCGGGCGCGAGCAGCAAGGCCGCTGCGGCGGCCGCGAGGAGCACGGAACGCGAGGACACGGGACCTCCCAAAGTCCGCCTGTCTCGCCATGGTCGGCGATTTTCACCCGGGTTGGAAGAAGGCGAGCATCTGCCGGCCGGCGTCCGGCGAGGCGAGCACGTCCTGGATGCGCGCGGACAGCCTCCCGGCGGCGGCGGTGCGTTCGAACATCTCGCGTTCGTACTCCGCGACGGCGGCGGGAGCGTCGTCCCGGTGCGCGGCCAGCGCGAGACCGAGCAGGGCGCCGTCGAGCAGCGCCATGTTGGCGCCCTGCCCCACCGGCGGCATCAGGTGCGCGGCGTCGCCGAGCAGCGTGACACCCGGCGTCGACGGCCAGGTCAGGCCGACGGGGAGCGTGGTGATCGGCCGCGGCAGGACCGTGTCGTCGCAGGCCGCGATCAACGCGGCGAACCGTGGGTGCCAGTCGCCGAACAGGTCGATCAGCCGCGCCCGGGCGGCCGCCGGATCGCCGAACGGAATCCCGTTGGTGGCGAGCCAGTCCTCGGCGGTGTGGTGGAAGCTCAGGTAGACGCGGACCCGGCCGTCGCCGTTGCGCTGCGCCGACAGCGACCGCCCGTCGCCGAGCACCCAGTAGTTGCCACGCCCGACCATCTCCGCGAGGTCGGGGTGCGTCCGGTCGATGTCGGGGATGCCGAGTTCGACGACGTTCTGGCCGGTGTGCGCCGGCCGGGCGTCGGTGAGCAGGGCGCGGACCCTGGAGTCCGCGCCGTCGGCGCCGACCAGCAGGTCGTACGGCGCGCTGCCGCCGTCGGCGAAGTGCAGCAGGCCGTCGGCGGCGGACTCGAACCGGCGCCCCCAGCGCACCGCGTGGTCCGGGAGGGAGTCGAGCAGCAGGTCACGCAGATCGGCACGGTCGGCCTCCGGACGGTCGAGCGGGGCGTCATCGGGCGTGTCCTCCCGCAGCAGCAGGGTGCCGTCCGGTTCGAGCAGCCGGAGGTCCTGGCCCGCGCGGCGGGCGATCGTGTGGAACCGGTCGATCAGACCGGCCTCGCGCAGCGCCCGTTGCCCGGTTTCGAGGTGCACGTCGAGCATGCCACCCTGGGCGCGGGCGCCACGCGAAGGCTCGCGCTCGTAGACGACGGCGTCGATGCCGTTCACGTGGAGCACCCGGGCGAGGAGCAGGCCGCCCAGGCCGGCTCCGACGATGGCGATGGTCATGGTTCCCCCCAGCCGATTCGCTGTATCAGTCGATACACTGTATCGCTCCACCGACGGTAGGGTGGCGGCATGTTGGTGTGGGAGAGGCCGGAACCGCCGGACCGCCCGGCGCCCGCCCCGCTGAGCCGGGAGCGGATCGTCCGGGCGGCGATCGGACTGGCCGACGCGGACGGCCTGGAGGCGGTGTCGCTGCGCAAGGTGGCGGCCGTGCTAGGCGTCGGGCCGATGCGGCTGTACGGCTACATCGCCACCAAGGACGAGCTGCTCGACCTGATGGTCGACGCGGTCCACGCCGAGATCCGGCCGGTCGGCGAAAGCTGGCGGGAGGTGCTGCACTCCCTCGCCGACACCACCCGGCAGGCCGCCCACCGGCACGAATGGTTCGCCGACCTGATCGGCGGCAGACCGCACCTCGGACCGCACACCCTGGCCGGCGGCGAAGCCGTGGCGGCCGCGATGAGCGACGTCGACCTGGCCACCGCCGTACCGGCGATCGCCGCGGTCAACGCCTACGTGATCGGCGCGGTGCGCCGGGAGATCACCGAACGCCGCGCCGAGCGGACCAGCGGGATGGACAAGACCCAGTGGCAGGCCACGTTCGGGCCGTATCTGCGCCGTGCCTTCGCGACGGGCCGCTACCCCGCGCTGGCCACGGTCGTCCACGACGGCCCCCACCTGGACGCCGACGAGACCTTCCGGACCGGCCTCGGCTACCTCCTCGACGGCATCGAAGCCCGCGTCAGCGGGTCGTCGTGAACGGGACGTGGTGGGACGACACCCTGTTCGCGGGCACCGCCGCGCACTACCGGCGGGGCCGGCTTCCGTACGCCCCGGGCCTGGTGACGGCACTAGCCGAGGCGCTGAACCTCGACGGCCGGGGCCGCCTCCTCGACGTCGGCTGCGGCCCCGGCACGCTCGCCCTGGACCTGGCCGGCCACTTCGCGGAGGTGGTCGGCGTC
This sequence comes from Kitasatospora putterlickiae, assembly GCF_039527695.1. Lineage (NCBI taxonomy): Bacteria > Bacillati > Actinomycetota > Actinomycetes > Kitasatosporales > Streptomycetaceae > Kitasatospora > Kitasatospora putterlickiae. The sequence goes on along the minus strand of NZ_BAAAKJ010000295.1, from coordinate 17,128 downwards.
GACCCGGACCCCGACATGATCGCCGAGGCCGAACACGGGGCCGAGGAGCTGGGGCTGACCGGGGTGTGCCGCTGGGTCAGAGCACCCGCCGAGCAACTACCCCACGACCTCGGCGACTTCGACGTGGCCACGTTCGGCCAGTCCTTCCACTGGATGGACCGCCCGCTCGTGGCCGCCACCACGCGCACACTGCTCCGCCCTGGCGGCGCACTCGTCCACCTCTCCGACCTCAAGTCCGAGCCCCGCCCCACCGAAGGCCTCCCCCACCCGCCAGTCCCCCACGCCGCCGTCGCCGACCTGGTGCGCCACCACCTCGGCCCGGTCCGCCGCGCTGGGCGGGGCTTCCTGCCGCACGGCACCCCCGGCGACGAGGCGGCGGTCCTCGCCGCGGCGGGCTTCACCGGCCCCCACCGCCTCGTGGTCCCCGGCGGCCACGCCCTCACGAGGACGGCCGACCAGGTCGTGGCCGGAGTGCTCTCCCTCTCCTCCTCCACTCCGCACCTGCTCGGCCCCGGCCTGCCGGCCTTCGAGACCGACCTCCGCGCCCTCCTCCGCAACACCTCGCCCACCGGCTTCTTTTCGGAACGCCAGCCCAGCACCGAGGTGTTCATCTGGCACCGGTGAGCCGTGGTCAATCGCTGCCGGCCCACCGAACGCGCAGGTGGTGCACGCTGTCGGGAAGAATGACCGGCAGCGACAACGGCCCGGTACCGTCCAGGTGTTCACGCACGAGGCGCTCGGAGCACGGCCCAGTCAGACAGCGCTCGAACCACTCCCACTGCGGACGGCTCACCGGCCGGAACCGAAGGGCGGACCAGAGTGCGGTGAGCGCCTTCGGGAGCAGCACGTAGGTCGTCGGCGGCATGATGCCGCCCGTGATCTCGACAGTGACCAGCCGGTCCTCCTTCACGCCGCCCCCTCCCCGCAGGCCGGCGCCGGGGCGATCCCGCACCAGACGATCTTCCCGATTCCTTCCCGTGGGCAGCAACCCCACTGTGCGGACAGCGATTTGACGAGGATGAGGCCGCGCCCGGACTCATCGTCCCGGTCGGCGCCGCGCAGGATCGGCGCACGGTCCCCGCGCGCGTCATGAACCTCGATCCGGAGCCGGACCGGATCGGCGGAGAGCTCCAGCAGCACCCGGTTGTCCCGCGACGATCCGTGCACCACGGCGTTGGTCACCAGCTCGCTGACGAGCAACAGGCCGGTGTCGATGAAGCGTTCGCCGCCGAGGACGCCACCGAGCAATCGTTCGAGGCATCGACGCGCCTCCGCCGGCGACCGCGTGCTGCGAGGCAGCCAGCAGCTGACGTTTCGGACAGATGGGGGAAAACCAGGCATGGGGGAGCCGCCTTCCGCACAGAAGTTCCAGTCACGGCGACCAATGCAGGGGTGAAGACGTTCGGCGGTCAGCCGTGAAGCACGGACAAGAGCAAGACGCCAGACACGGGCGTCACGATGAGTCATACTCTCGTCACGATGAGCATGGGGTAGGCGATGGCTCGGACGCAAGTCATGTCGAGCAAATATGAAAACTTTCACTCTCTAGTGCAAGGCGCCTCCCCTGTAGCCGAGTTGGCGGTGGCGGAGCACAGCCGTGACCGTGCACACTGGTTTACGCACCACTCAGGAGGGGCTACAGACATGGCAATTGCCGTACCGGCCGTGCGCTACCGGCGCATCGCGGCAGAACTGCGGAGGCTCCGCGAGCTGAGGAACCTCTCGGCGGAGGAGGTCGCGACCCAGGTCGAGGGCGTCAACCTGGTGAAGCTGAGCAGGTACGAGAACGCCAGGGTCCAGCTGAAGCCCGATGTCGTCAGGAAGCTCCTCGACTTCTATGAGTGCGAGGCCGAACTCAAGGAAGTGCTCGTCGAGATCCTCCGGGACAAGCACCGCCCGGGCTGGGCCGCCGGATTCGACCAGCTCAACTCGCTGTACCACGACCTGATCAGGCTCGAAGAGACCGCGATCGGCAACAAGTCGTACGAGTCGTCCTACATCCCCGGCCTGCTTCAGACCCGTCGATACGCGCACGCCATCATCTCAAGCGGCATCTTCACCACACCCAGCGTCGAGGCCCGGGTCGATGTCCGGATCAACCGCCAGTCGGTGCTCACCCGGACCGAGGCGCCGCTCAAACTCTGGGCGGTCATCCACGAATCGGCATTGACGATGAGAGCTCCCGACGGCGTCATGGTCGACCAGCTCGACAAGCTGATCCAATGGAGCGACCTTCCGAACGTCAGTATCCAGATCATGCCGGCATACGCGCCTCCCCACCCTGGGATGAGCGGCCCGTTCACGCTCCTGGAATTCCGGCAGCGCGATCTGGACCTCGTCCTGCTCAGCGACATGCTCGCCAGCAACTGGGTGGAGAGCCCTGGTCACGTCGATCTCTACCGAACGGCTTTCGACGAGATCATGGCCACCGCCCTGAGCCTCGGCGAATCCCTCAACGTCATCCGAGAGAAGAGAGACCAGCTCAAGTGAGCCACCACCCCATCGCTTCCGCACTGCCGGTCACGTGGACGAAGGCCAGTGCAAGCAACCCGAACGAGAACTGCGTGGAGTTCGGGCAGCTGAGCGGTTCTGTTCTGGTCCGCGACAGCAAGGATGCCGACGGCCCCGCGCTCGCCTTCTCCGGCGATGCGTGGCTCGCCTTCGTGGCCGGGGTCCACGCCGGGGAGTTCC
>NZ_BAAAKJ010000295.1:12986-14398 GCF_039527695.1 Kitasatospora putterlickiae | reverse complement strand
GGTGCGGGGCCGCCGGTGCTCCACCGGACCCGCCATGAGGGTGGCGGGCCCCGGGAAACCTCAGCCGCGCCTCCTCCGGCGCGGTATCCAGCCGACAGGAAACCGGAGTACGGATGACTGACGACGCACGGACCGGGCTCGGCCGGGTCGGGATCTGGACCTTCGCCTACGAGGGACAACCCGCCGGACGCGTACGTGAATCGGCCGCGGAACTGGAGGAGCTGGGCTACGGGGCGATCTGGCACGGGGAGGCGTTCGGCCGCGACACGGTGGGCCAGGCCTGGTTACTGCTGTCCGCGACCCGCCGGATCACCGTCGCGTCCGGCATCGCCAACATCGCCTTCCGGGAACCGATCGCCATGGCCAACGCGACCCGCACCCTCGGCGAGGCCTTCCCCGGACGCTACCTGCTCGGCCTGGGCGGGCACCGGGTCGACGACACCGTGCACCTGGTGGACGGCTATCCCGTTCCCGCCCGGGGCAAGGCCCTCGCCACGATGCGCGGCTACCTCGACTCCATGGACGCCGCCCCGGCCCACGGCCCCGCACCGGACCCGGCCCCCCGCCGCGTCCTGGCCGCCCTCGGCCCGAAGATGCTCCAACTGGCCGCCGAACGCACCTGGGGCGCGCACCCCTACTTCGTGCCCGTCGAGCACACCTCGCAGGCCCGCACGATCATGGGACCGGACGCCTTCCTCGGGGTCGAGCAGGCCGTCGTCCTGGACACCGACCCCGGCCGGGCCCGGGAGGTGGCCACGGCACACGTCGCCGCGTACCTCGCCATGGCACCGCACCAGCGGGTGAACGTCCAAAGGCTCGGCTTCGGCGACGAGGACATCACGGGCCGCCCGAGTCGCCGGCTGGTGGACGCGATCGTCGCGTACGGCGACACCGAGACGATCCGCCGCCGCGTGCAGGGGCACCTCGACGCGGGAGCCGACCACGTCTGCCTACAGGTCCTGAACGCCGACCCCGCCGCACTGCCGGAGCGGGAGTGGCGCGAACTCGCCGCCGCCCTCGTTTCGCCTTCGCCCTCGCGGGATCCCCTGGGGGCCACGGGACGCTGACTCCGCGACGCCGGTTCTCAGTCCACCAGGGCCGAGCGGCGTTCGAAGACCTCGATGCGGGCGCGGTCGAGGGCGGTGGCGACGGCGCCCAGCAGGACGGCCTCCTCGCCTAGGCGGCTCGGGGCGAGGGTGGGCCGCATGGGGCTGAGGTGGTCGAGGGCCTTTCCAAGGGGTTCGAGGAGCAGGTCCGCGCTGGCGCCGATGCCGCCGCCGAGGACGATCAGGTCCGGGTCGAGCACGGCGGACAGCACCGCTACCGCGTAGGCGAGTTGGCCGGCCGCGTGGGTCACGGCGGCGGCGGTCAGCGGGTCGGCGACCAGCACGTCGGCGGAGGCCAGCACCTCG
>NZ_BAAAKJ010000295.1:10271-12898 GCF_039527695.1 Kitasatospora putterlickiae | reverse complement strand
GAAGACCTCCTTGGCCGTCAGCGGGCCGGTCATGCCGAGCTCCAGGGCCGTGCGGACGATGGCGTCGGCCGCCGCGGCCTGCTCGATGGTGCCGCCCGGCGTGCCGCCGGGGTGCGGCGGGAGCGGGACCAGGCCGACCTCGCCCAGCGCGCCGTGCGCGCCGACCAGGGGCTCGCCGTCCTTGACCACGCCCACGCCGAGCCCGGTGCCGACGAGCACGTAGGCGAACATCCGGCTGCCGCTCCCCCGGCCCTCGCCGAGCGTGTACTCGCCGAGCGCGGCGAGGTTGGCGTCGTTGCCGACGGTGATCGTGGTGGCCAGTCCGTCCGCGATCCGGTCGAACAGCCCCGGTCTGCCCCAACCCGGCAGGCTGGTGGCGTACCGCACGCCGCGCCGCTGCTCGTCCCAGACGCCGGGCGTGCCGATCACCGCGTGCACGATGTCCGCCGCCGTCAGGCCGGCCTCGGTGGTGGCCTCCTGGGCGGCGGCGACCACGGCGTCGGCGACCGCGTTCGCCGTCCGCCCCTCGTTGGGGATGTCGCGGCGGGCCACGATGTCCCCGGCGAGGTCGGCGACGGCGACCCGCAGCCGGGCCCGGCCGATGTCGACGCCGAGCACGTGCCCGGCGCACGGGTCTGGCTCGTACAGGACGGCGGCGCGACCGCGCTCGGGGATGAACCGCCCGGCCTCGCGGGCCAGCCCGGCGTGTTCGAGGGCGGCCAGGGCGGTGGACACGGTGGGCTTGGACAGGCCGGTGTCGCGGGCGAGCTGGGCGCGTGAGGACGGGCCGCCGAGGCGCAGCCGTTCGAGCAGCAGCCACTCGTTGTTGCTGCGCAGCCGCTGCCGGTTCCACGGCTGCGCCGGCGCGGGGACCGGCGGAACGGTGGTCGGCAGGTCGCGGCTCATCGGGTCCTCCGGTCTCGGGTGCGGTCCCGGGTGCCGGGTCGGCGCGCGGGTCGCCGCCCGGGCCCGGGCATTCAGACAGTATGACCGGTCGTCACGCCGCTCACCGGCGGGTTTCGCCCGCAGGCCGGCTCAGGTAAGGAGGGGGAAGGCAGGAGCGGTAGGACGTCACACTCCTCTTGCCACTCTCAAGCTATAGCGCATGGGGGGTCTTGCCGCAAGGCCCCGGTCCTGGCGCACAATCGTCGACCTAAGCCGGAACCAGCCCCTTTGGGAGTTTCACGAGTGCCTTCCCCCCTGTCGCGATCCCGGACCGGAGCCACTGCCATGACCTCCCTCGCCACCAGCGCGTTCAACCTCCCCGACCGCCTCTCCGCCAAGGCCGACCCGGCGCTGGTCGCCCAGGACGAGCGGCACTTCGCCGCCGTCGCGGAGAGCCTGGAGCGGTCGATCGCCGAGGTCTCCGACCGTCTCGACGTCGCGCGGCGGGCGCCCGGCGGTGCCGGACGGGCCGCGATGGACCGGGACCTTGAGGTCCACCGCCTGACCGGCCGCCTGCGCGCGCTGCGCCGTTTCGGCCTGGACCTGTGCCTGGGCCGCATCGTCCCGGCCGACGGCGGCGCGGACGGCAGCGGCGCGCCGGTGTACATCGGCCGGCTCGGCCTGACCGACAGCGAGGGCCGCCGGCTGCTGCTCGACTGGCGCTCGCCCGCCGCCGAGCCGTTCTTCGCCGCGACGCACGCCGACCCGATGGGCCTGGCCAGCCGCCGCCGCTACCGCTGGACGGACGGGCGGATCACCGACTACTGGGACGAGGTGTTCGCCGCCGAGGGCCTGGAGGGACACGCCGCCCTCGACGACCAGTCCGCGTTCATCGCCACCCTCGGCGGCAGCCGCTCGGCACGGATGCGGGACGTGCTGGCCACCATCCAGGCGGACCAGGACGCCATCGTGCGGGCCGGCTCGCGCGGCGCACTCGTCGTCGACGGCGGTCCCGGCACCGGCAAGACGGTGGTCGCCCTGCACCGGGCCGCGTACCTGCTCTACTCCGACCCCCGGCTCGGCCACCGCCGGGGCGGCCTGCTGTTCGTCGGCCCGCACCAGCCCTACCTGGACTACGTCTCCGACGTGCTGCCCAGCCTCGGCGAGGAGGGCGTGCGGACCTGCACGGTGCGGGACCTGGTCGCCGAGGGCGCGGACGCGACGGTCGAGAGCGATCCGGAGGTGGCCCGGCTGAAGGCCTCGGCGGACATGGTCCGCGCGGTGGAGAAGGCCGTGCGGATCTACGAGGAGCCGCCGACCGAGGGGATGACCGTCTCGACGGACTGGGAGGACCTCTGGCTGAGCGCCGACGACTGGGCCGAGGCCTTCGAGGCGCCCGATCCGGGCACCCCGCACAACGAGGCACGCGAGCAGGTGTGGGCGGAGCTGGCCGAACTGCTGCTGGCGAAACTGGACGGCGGCGAGGAGATCCCGGTCGAGGCCTTCCTGCGCTCGCTGCGGCGGGACGAGGAGCTGGTCGCCACCCTGCACCGCGCCTGGCCGCTGCTGGAGGCCGCCGACGTGGTCGGCGACCTGTGGACGGTGCCCGCCTATCTGCGGCTCTGCGCCCCGTGGCTCGCCCCCGAGGAGGCGCGCCGGCTGCGGCGCGCCGAGGCGCGGGCCTGGACGGTGTCCGACCTGCCGATCCTGGACGCGGCCCGCCAGCGGCTCGGCGACCCGGA
>NZ_BAAAKJ010000295.1:7211-10260 GCF_039527695.1 Kitasatospora putterlickiae | reverse complement strand
CGCCGCAGGCGCCGCCAGGAGGCCGTGCTGGCCGCCGAGCGGGACCGGATGGCCGACGTCATCTCGGACATCCTCGCCGCCGACGACGACGGCGAGGGGGCGGTCACCATGCTGCGCGGCCAGGACCTGAAGGACACCCTGGTCGACGCGAACGCACTGCCCGCCGACGACCCGGACCGGCTGGCCGGGCCGTTCGCCCACATCGTCGTGGACGAGGCCCAGGAGCTGACCGACGCCGAGTGGCGGATGCTGCTGCGGCGCTGCCCGTCCCGCAGCCTCACCATCGTCGGCGACCGCGCCCAGGCCCGGGACGGCTTCGCCGAGTCCTGGCCGGAGCGCCTGGCGCGGATCGGCCTGGACCGCGTCGAGGTCGCCTCGCTGAGCGTCAACTACCGCACGCCGGAGGAGGTCATGGCGGAGGCCGAGCCGGTCATCCGGGCCGCCCTGCCGGACGCCAACGTGCCCACCTCGGTGCGCCGCAGCGGGGTGCCGGTCACCCACGGGACGGTCGCGGAGCTGGACGGCGTGCTCGGCGCCTGGCTGGACGCGCACGCCGAGGGTACGGCGTGCGTGATCGGCGACGCGGCCTTCACGGCGGCGTTCGAGCGGACGTGCCGCTCGGAGTTCGGCGGGACGCCCCGGATCCGCGCGCTCACGCCGTCGCTGGCGAAGGGCCTGGAGTTCGACCTGGTCGTGCTCGTCGACCCGGCGTCCTTCGGCGAGGGCGTCGCGGGCGCGGTCGACCGCTACGTCGCGATGACCCGGGCGACCCGCCGGCTCGTCGTCCTCACCGGCACCGAGCGCGCGTAGCCGACGACGCCGGTCGCGGCCCTCGACGGAAGGGGCCGCGACCGGCACGGTCGGATCACGTCCTAGCAGTTGGGGATGACGGTGCCGTTGTTGTCCTTGGCCGTGTCATTGCCCCACCGCGACAGGTAGAACGCCGACACCCACTGACCGCTGGGACCCACGTCCGGGTCCGTCCTCAACCACCAGTGGTTGAAGCTCCCACCACTGGACACCTCACGCCCCCACGTCTTGCAGTACACGTAGTTCGTCCCCTGGTACAGCGTCCCCGTGCCGGCGGTGGAGGTCGGGGAGCCGAACACCGGCGCGTTGGCGAAGGTGTCCACCCAGTACTTGCCGCCGCCCGGCTGAGGAGGCGTCGTGGAGGAGCCGTAGAGCCGGACGGCGCCGTAGTAGTCGCCGTGCGAGGAGAGCGCCGCCACCCGGACGTAGCCGCCGGAGTACGGGGCCTCGACGATCCAGCCCTGTCCGAGGTACATCGCGACGTGGTGGATGGTGGAGGCGGTGTTGCCGAAGAAGACCAGGTCACCGGGGAGCAGCGGCGCCGTTCCGTCCGCCCGGTGGTAGCGGGCGACGGCTCTGGAGGTCGGCCACTGGGTGCGGGTGGTGCCGTTGATGACGTCCTCGCCGACCGCCAGGTAGTAGGCGTAGCGGACCATGCCGGAGCAGTCCAGGCCCCGGACGTTGCAGTCGTTGGGCGCGCCGTTGGCGGAGTCGCAGAGGCCGTAGGTGGGGCCGGGCTTCGAGCCGTGACCGCCGCCCCACGAGTACGGGGTGCCGATCAGGCCGCAGGCGGATCGGACGGCGTCGTTGGCCTGCGACGCCGCGCCGGCGGAGAGCACCCCGCAGGCGGGCGCCGCCTGGGCGGCTCCGGCGCCGGCGAAGAACACCCCGACCGACACCAGCAGCGACAGCAGGGCCGCCCACCGTAAGGGGGCGATCAGCCGACGGGAGAGAGGGTTTACGCGCGTAGTCATGGTCACGAATCGTTCCAGCGACGCTGACGGCCGGTCAATGTTCCTTAGGTGAACATGGCGACACGCCCTTCACGGCTTTCCCACAGGTCCAACCTGTCCCCACCGACGCGGAACGGACTCGGACGACCCGGCCGGCCGTGACGCCCCGCACGGCGGAGCCGTCGAGGGCGGCGAGCTTGGCGCGAACGACGGCGCGGGCCCGCTCGGAGATCCACAACCGGAACGGCGGCTGCTCGGTGGCGGCAACGAACTCACCGGCCACGGCGCCGGGCCGGTCGCATTATCGGAATCCCATCAGCCGGTCAAGCACGCGGCACTCCGTGGGCGAGCCGCGCCCCGGCGAGTGATCATGGACCCATGCGGTTCGGGCACGACGGAGGAGGAGAGGGCGGCACCCCGGCGGGCGCGGACGGTGCCGCGCTCACGGCGGCGGCCGCGGCGCTCGCCGCGAGAGGCTTCGGCACTACCGACAGCAATGCGTCGGAGGCACTGGGTGGCGTTCTCGGTGTGCTGCCGGCCGGGGTCGCGCTGCTCGACGCGGAGCTGCGCTGGGTGTACCTGAACGCGGCGTTCACCACGGTCACCGGGCTGCGCCGGGCCGACCTGCTGGGCCGGCCGGCCGAGGCGACGGCGTTCGCCGAGGCCGTCGGCACGCTGCGCCGCGTGCTGGCCGACGGGCGGGACCGCGAGGGCGTCAGCGGCGGTCCGGACGGTCCGGACGCGCCGCTGCCGCCGGGCCTGCGGGTGCGGTACCGGGCACTGACCGCCGAAGGCCGGGTCACCGGCGTGCTGGTCCTGCTGCTGGACGACCCCGACCCGGTCCAGGAGCTGCGGCGCGAGCTCACCCGGGCCCGGACCCGCCTGGCGCTGCTGGAGACCGCCGCCGAGCGGATCGGCACCACGCTGGACGTCGACACCACCTGCGCCGAGCTGGCCTCGTTCGCCGTCCCCCGGCTGGCGGAGCTGGCCACCGTCGACGTGCTGCCGCCGGACGCCGACGCCCACACCGACCGCACCGGCCGCACCGGCCACATCCCGGGGCGGCGCTTCCGCCGGGCCGCGCTCGGCTGCGCGGACGGGCTGCGTCCGGCCATGGACCGGCTGCCCCGCCCCGGCGAGTCGGTCCGCCACCGGGAGGGCTCGGTGGCCGCCCGCGCCCTGGCCTCCGGGGTCGCCGTGCCGGTCGCGCCGGGCACCGCCGAGGAGCTGACCGGGGCGGCGCCCGATCCCGCCTCGGCGGCCGCCTACCGGGCCGCCGGGGTGAC
>NZ_BAAAKJ010000295.1:0-7142 GCF_039527695.1 Kitasatospora putterlickiae | reverse complement strand
GCACCGGCGCCTCCCCCGGCTTCGGGCCCGACGACGCGGTGCTGGTCGGCGACCTCGCCGCCCGGGCGGCCACCGGCATCGACAACGCGCGCCGCTACAGCCGTTCGCAGGGCATCGCCCTCGACCTCCAGCGCGCGCTGCTCAGCGAACCGGGCCATCCGCACCAGAACCTCGAACTCGCCTCCCGCTACCTGCCGTCCGGCACCAGCTCGGTGGTCGGCGGCGACTGGTTCGAGACCGTCCGGCTGCCGTTCGGGCGGACCCTGCTGGTGATGGGCGACGTGATGGGCCACGGCGTCGAGGCGGCCGTCGACATGAGCAGCTACCGCGCCACGCTGCGCGACGTCGCCGGGACCGACCTGCCGCCGCACCGGATCCTGCGCCAGCTGGACACCGTCATCGCCGCCAACGAGTCCGCCCGCCCGGCCACCTGCCTGCTCGCCCTCGCCGACCCGGGCCGGGGCCGGTGGACCTTCTCCAGCGCGGGCCACCTCCCGCCGGCCCTGATCGCACCCGGCCGCCGCACCGAGCTGCTGCGGGTCCCGACCGGTCCGCCGCTCGGCACCGGGCTCGGCGGCTACGAGCAGACCTGCCGCGAGCTGCTGCCCGGCGAGACGCTGCTGCTGTACACGGACGGCCTGGTGGAGCGGCGCGGCGAGGACATCGACGTCTCCCTCGCCCGCCTCGCCGCCCTCCGCCTGCCCGCCACCGGCCCGCTGGACGACCTGCTGGACGCCGCGCTGCACGCCATCGGCCCGGCCGTCGGCAGCCCGGCCGAGGACGACATCGCCGTCCTCGCCGCCCGGCCCCGGGCCCGGGCGTAGCGGCCCTCAAGCGTCCGCGCCATCCGCCCGTTACTTCGGTGAACAGTCCGGTCGTCCCGGTGAGTTCGAGCAGCCGGGCGGGCTGGCCGTTCACCCCGGCCAGCACGAACCGGACACCCCGGTCCCGCGCGCTCTTCCGGGCGTACAGGAACTGGTTGAGGCCCGCCGAGGCGCAGAACTCCAGCGCCGAACAGTCCACCAGGACGGTCCCGCCACCGGGCGCCCGGCGCACCGCGCGGCGCAGCGCCTCGTGCAGCTCGCGCTGGTCGTCCATCCCGGCGGCGCCGGCGAGCTCGACGGTGACGGTCGAACCGGCCCGCACCGGGCTGGTGACGGACAGCGTGGCCATGGCCGTGCCGGGACCGCGCCGGCGGGTGGCGCGGCGGCCCGGGCCTCAGGACCTGCCGCGGCCGGTGACCAGGTCGCGGGCGCGGTCGACCAGGCCGAAGCCGGGTGCCGGCGGCTTGTTGGCCGGCGGGGTGGACGGGGCGGAGGGGTGCGGACGCGTCGGTCCCGGCTTCTTCGCCGTCCGCACCCGCTCGCCGAGTTCCTCCAGCTCCTCCGGCGAGCAGGCGTCCGCGAGCGCCGGGAGAGGTTGTCCTCCTCGTCGGCGATGTGCTCCGTCACCTCGGCGACCACCCGCTCGGCGAGCGCGAACCGGCCGTCGGCCGCGGCCATGCCCTCCAGTTCCTTGAGCAGGCGCTCCACCGCCGCGTGGTCGGCGATCTCCTTGTCGGCCGGCGTGGCACCGCCGGGCACGTGCTCGCGGACGGCCGGGTAGAGGTACTGCTCCTCGGCGACGGAGTGGCGCACCAGCTCGATCGTGAACTCGTCCACGATCTGGCGGCGGCGGTCGTCGCCCGGGGGGAGCGCCTGGAGCCCGTCGAACAGTTCCGCCACCTCGCGGTGGTCGGCCATCAGTTCCTCGATCACGCTTCCGCCGTGTCCCATGGTGTTCGCACCGTCCTCCGAGTCGGCCCGGCGGCGATCCGGCGGCCCGGGTCGCCGATGACGGGGTACCGGTCGGCTGCCCGGGCCGGGCCGCTCCAAACGGCCCATCGGCGCGGCGGGACGGCTCAGAGCTTGGCCAGGGCCTGCTCCAGGTCGGCCCAGACGTCCTCGGGGTGCTCGATGCCGGCGGCGATCCGGACGGTCCCCGGGCCGATGCCGGCCGCGGTCAGCTCGTCGTCGGACAGCTGGCGGTGGGAGGTGCTGGCCGGGTGCAGGACCAGGGTGTGCACGCCGCCCAGCGAGGGGGCGAGCGAGGCGAGGCGGACCGCGCCGACGAAGGCGCGGGCGGCCTCCCGCCCGCCGGCCAGGTCGACGGCGAACACCCCGCCCTGGCCGTCCGGAAGCAGGCGGCGGGCCAGCTCGTGATCGGGGTGGCCGGGCAGTCCCGGGTGGTGCACGGCGGCCACGGCCGGGTGGGCGGCGAGCCGGCCGGCCAGGTCCAGCGCGGTCTCGTTGTGGCGGCGGATCCGCAGGCCCAGGGTCTGCATCCCGCGCAGGGTCAGCCAGGCGGCGAACGGGTCGAGCGTCGCGCCCTGTTCCACCGCGTGGTGCCAGACGCGGTGGTGCAGGCCGGTGTCGGCGAAGACGGCGACGCCGGCCATGACGTCGGAGTGGCCGCCGAGGTACTTGGTGGCCGAGTGGATCACGATGTCCGCGCCGTGCTCGATCGGGCGGCAGAGCAGCGGCGTGGTGAAGGTGTTGTCCACCACGCTCAGCACACCGGCCTCGCGCGCCGCGCCGATCAGCGCCGGCAGGTCGGCGACGCGCGCGGTGGGGTTGGAGACCGTCTCCAGGTACAGCAGGCGGGTGGTCGGCCGCAGGGCGGCGCGCACCTCCTCCGGGTCGTCGCCGCGCACATGGGTGACGCTGACGCCCCAGCGCGCCGCCAGGTCGGCGAGCGTCGCGAACGTGCCGCCGTACAGGCTCCGCTGGGCGATCACGTGGTCGCCGGAGCGCAGCAGCGCGAGCAGCACGGTGGTGATCGCGCCCATGCCGGTGGAGGCGGCCAGCGCACCGCTGCCGCCCTCCAGGTCGGCCACCGCGTGCTCCAGCGAGCGGACGGTCGGGTTGCCGTTCCGGCTGTAGAGGAACGCCTTGTCGGGGCCGCCGAAGGCGTCCGCGAGCGTGTCGCTGTCGGGGAAGGCGAACACGTGGCCCTGGTGCAGCGGAACGCCCAGCGGACGGCTGCCGGTTACCTCCGTGACGGGCGGGTGGACGATCCGGCTCTCGGGGCGCAGCCCGTGGTGGTAGTCGCTCATGCCGCCCATGCTGGCGCGGTGCGGCCGGACCGGAACAGGTCCAATCCGACCCCGGTGGCCCGACGTCCGCCAGCCCGTCAGCCCGACGTCCGCCGGCCCGTCAGTGTCCGTCGCCCCCGGACCGTCCGGCCTGCCCGGCCTGCCCCGCCCGTCCGGACCGGCGCCGCCAGAGCGCGAACGGGACGACCGCGGCCATCGCGGCGGCCCCCGGCACCGACGGTTCGGCGGGCGCGGCCGTCCCGGCCGACCGGTCGCCGCCCGCCGCCAGGCCCTGCTGGTCGAAGGTGTCCGGCACCGGCAGGGTGTCCCAGCGCGACAGCGGCCAGGCGACCACGAACGCCCGGCCGACCACGTTCTTCACCGGGACGAACCCGCCGCCCGGCCCGTTGACGTGGAAGCGCGAGTCGCGCGAGTCGTTGCGGTGGTCGCCCATCACCCACAGGTGGTCCTCGGGGACGGTCACCACGCCCACCGGCGCGTCGTCGCACGGAGTCGCGCCCGGGTACACGTACGGCTCGTCCAACGCCACCCCGTTGACCTTGACCGGGCCGCCCCGGTTGCACTCGACCGTGTCGCCGCCGACCGCGATCACTCGCTTGATCAGGTCCTTCTCATCGTCGGACGGCCGCAGGCCGATGGTGCTGAGCACGGTGCGGAAGCCCTCGACGAGGCCGTTGCCCTTCTCCCTGGGCACGGTGTCCAGCCAGCCGCCCGGGTCCTTGAAGACCACCACCTCGCCGCGCTCCGGCTCGGCGCCGAACCACGGGGTGAGCTTGTCGACCAGGACGCGGTCGTTCTTCTCCAGCGTGTGCTGCATCGAGCCGGAGGGAATGGAGAACGCCTGGACGAAGAAGGTCTTGATGCCCAGCGAGAGCAGCAGGGCGAGGCCGATCAGGATCGGCAGCTCCTGCCAGAGCGGCCGCTTCTTCTTCGCCGCCTTCGCGCTCCGGCCCTCACCCTCGGCCGGGGCGCTCCCGCCTGTGGCACTCCCGCCCGTGGCACCCTCACCTGTGGCACCCTCGCCGTCCGGCGCCGCGACGTCGATCGGGCCCGCCACGGCACCAGGCGCTCCCAGCGCACCCGGCTCCCCCGGACCACCCGCCGGGCCGGAACCGGCACCGGCCTCACCCCTGCCCGCCGAACCCGCGGTCTCCTCGATGCTCATCCCCTGGTCCCCTCCGGACGGACCGGCGGGCCCCGCCGTGGGACCCCCCGTTGTCAGCTAACGAACGGTGGTTCCCGCCGACCCGTCAGAACGTACACCCCCGGCCCCTCCCGTCCTATGCCGCGCCTTCCGGCACCGGACCAGCGCCACCCGGCGCCGGCCCCGTCCGCCCTACGCCGCCCCGCCGCCGCCGAGCATGATTCGCGCGACCAGCTCGCGGCGGCTGGCCACCCCCGCCTTGGCGAACACCGACTTCAGGTGGTCCTGCACGGTGTACGGCTTCATCGCCAGCAGCCGCGAGACGTCCCGGGTGTCGCACCCGCGCACCAGCAGCAGGGCCACCTCCTGCTCACGCGCCGTCAGCCCGTACGCGGAGAGGTAGAGCGGCATCGCGTCGGCGGGCGTCGCCGGGGCCGCCACCACCGTCACCTCGCCGTCGCTTCCGCCCTTCAAGGCCGAGCCGTGCAGCACGTACCAGCGGCCCCCGGCTTCCTGCACCCGGATCTTCGAGCCCGGCACGGCCAGGCCGCGCGCCGCCCGGCGGGCCTGTTCGGCGGCCACCGCGAACGCCGTCGGCACGCCGAGCGAGGTCCGGCTCGGGTCGGCCAGCCGCCCGAGCAGTTCCTCCGCCGGGCCGGAGAGCGCGAGCGGCCGGTTCGCCGGACCGAGCACCACCACGGCCGGGCCCTCGTCCCAGCCGTCGCCCCCGGTGGCCGGCGGCAGGTGGCAGGCCCGCAGCGCGTTGCCCAGGTGGCGCGCGGCGACGTCCGCGAACTCGCGCTGCTGCGCCAGGTACGGTCCCCGGTCGGCCGCCCGCATGAACGCCGCGCAGCCCCACATCCCGCCGTGCGCGTCGAACACCGCGCGCAGCTCGTCGCCGAACCCGGCCGGTCCGATCAGCTCGCGGTAGCGCGCGCTGTCCGCCAGCCGCCCCTTGGTCGCCCGGCTGAGCGTCTCCGCGCGCACGCCGCTGCGACGGATCGCGGAAAAGGTCGTCACATCGTTCGCCCACACCTCCAGGCGAACCGCCTCCTCGAACCCCGACAGGCTGAGGTCGTCGCTCAGCACCGAGGTCACCAGCCCGGTCGCCGGGTCCGCCGAGTGCCAGCAGACCGCGTCGTACCCCAGGACCGTGCGCAGCAGTTCGTCGGCTCTGCGGAACACCTTCTCGGCCGTCAGCCCCGCCCCGGCGAGTTCCCGCAGCCCCTCGACCGCCTGTTGCGTCGCCATCCCACGTGCTCCACGTGATCCCATGGAACCGGAAGTTAGCAGGCACACCGACCACCGGCCCATGCACCGGCAGGCGGATCCGCCCTCCACCTCCAGAGGGTCCCACGACGCCCGGCCTCATCCTCGTGAACGTCCGAACCGCCCCGGACGGCGCCGCCCCGGGCCTTGACACGCACCGCCCGCGTCCGCCTCAAGTCCACTTCCACTCCCTCGGACTGACTTTCCATCACTTCGATCGGGGAGAAGTCCGAGCACTTTGCAGAACTTCTTTTGCAGAACTCCCGGAGACGGCTATCCTCCCCGCATGCTCGACGACGGACAGCGCCGCACGCTCGACCCCGAACACGACACCGCCGCCTTCAAGGCCCTCACCCACCCGCTGCGGATCCGCCTGCTCGGCCTGCTGCGCCAGGACGGTCCGGCCACCGCGAGCGAACTCGCCGCGCGGACCGGCGAGTCCTCCGGTTCCACCAGCTACCACCTGCGCGTCCTCGCCAAGTACGCCTTCGTCGCGGAGGCCGAGCACCGCGACGCCCGCGAGCGCCGCTGGCGCGCGGTGCACCTGCTCACCTCCTGGGACGCCCGCGCGGTGAGCGCCACGCCGGAGAGCCGGGCCTTCGTCGAGTTCTCCCGACGGCAGCAGATCGACCACCTCGCCCGCTCGCTCGACCGCCACGAGGAGGACGTCGCCACCGGCCGGCTGGACGGCACGTGGTCGGCGGCCGCCGGCATCGACGACCTGGTGCTGCGGCTCACCCCGGACTCGCTCGCCGAGCTGCGCCGGCTCGTCCACCGGCGGGCCCTCGAACTGGCCGACCGCGACCAGGCCGACCCGCGCACCGAGCAGGTCGTCCTGGTCACCGCCGCGATCCCGCTCGCCGCGATACCGCAGGCCGCGCCGGGCGGCGCGGCATGAGCGGGCCGTCCACCGAGGGCTCCGCCCGCCGCGCGTACCTGGCGGTCACCCTGTTCTGCTGGCTGCCGATCGGGCTGGCCACCGCTCCGCTGGTGCTGCTGTTCACCGCGCGCGGGCTCGGACTCGGCGCCGTGGCGGGCCTGTTCGCCGTCCACTCGCTCACCACCGCCGCACTGGAACTGCCCACCGGCGGGCTCTCCGACGTGATCGGGCGGCGGCCCGTCCTGGCCGCCGCCGGGGTGCTCGACCTCACCGCCTTCACCCTGCTCGCGGTCGGCGACGCGTACGGGGTGCTGCTGCTCGGGATGGCCCTGATGGGCGCCGGGCGGGCGCTGGCCAGCGGACCGGCCGAGGCCTGGTACGTGGACACGGTCCGCGCCCAGGCCGGACCGGAGGCCGATCTACGGCCCGGCCTGGCCCGGGGCAGCGCCACCGGCTCGCTCGCCCTCGCGGGCGGCACCCTGCTCGGCGGGGCGCTGCCGTGGCTGCTGTCCGACGTCGACGGCCTGGACGGCGCCGTGCTGCCGCTCTCGGTGCCGCCGCTGCTGGCCGCGGCCGTCGAACTCGCCTTCATCCTCCAGGTCTGGACGGCGCTCGCCGAGCCGAAGCGCCCGCCGGCCGCCCTGCGCGCCGTGCTCCGCGGCGTCCCGGCCACCGTGCGGACCGGGCTGCGCCTGGGCCGGCGCGACGCGGTGGTCCGCCGGCTGCTGCTCACCGCCGGCACCACCGGGGCGGGC
>NZ_BAAAKJ010000294.1:15190-22929 GCF_039527695.1 Kitasatospora putterlickiae | reverse complement strand
TCGGCCCGCTCGCCGTTCCAGCCCCGGTGGCGGTAGCGGACGCTGCCGACCGCGACGCCCGCGCCCGCCGTCTCGCGGCGCAGCGCGTGCACGAAGCCGGCCATCCGCAGGCCCGGCAGGTTGAGCGGGCCGGGCCGGGACAGGCCGTGCTCCTGGCCGCCGTGCAGGAGCAGCACCGCGGCGCCCGGCCGCTCGGGCGACCCGTGCCAGGCCAGTGCCCGGTGGCCGCCGCCGCCCGTACGGTTGTCGCTCACGTCGCTCCGTTCCCCGCCCGCCGTCCGCCTGGACCGCCACTGTACGTGCTGGGCGGGCGCGGCGGGGATGCCCCGGTGGCGGGAGCGGGTTCACCCGGGGAGGCCAGTGCGGGCCGCCGGGGCGTGCGGGCTCCCGGAGCCCCTGCTATCCACGAAGGCAGGGGGGTCCGCGCGCCGTCCCCGGCGCGGTTTCGCCGAGTGGAGGACTCCCGTGGCCCAGCAACTCGCCCTGTCCGTCGACTTCGGCTCCGGCTTCACCGAGGCCTGGTCGAAGGTCGCCAAGTTCATTCCCCAGTTCATCGCCTTCCTGGCGATCCTGGTCATCGGTTGGTTCGTCGCCAAGGCCATCGCCCGGTTGCTCGACCGCGTGCTGCGCCGGGTCGGCTCCGAGCGGGTGGCCGAGCGGTCCGGGATCGCCCGGCACCTGGAGGGTTCCAAGTACGACCTGACCGGGATCGTCTGCAAGATCGTCTACTACGCGATCCTGCTGATGGCCCTCCAGCTGGCGTTCGGCGTCTTCGGACCGAACCCGATCAGTGTGATGATCAATGGCATCGTCGCCTGGCTGCCGAAGGGCATCGTCGCCGTCGTCATCGTGGTGGTCGCGATGGCCATCGCCAACGCCGTGCGCGACATCGTGCGCAACGCGCTGTCCGGTGCGGCGTACGGGCGGACGGTGGCGACCATCGCCTGGGCGTTCATCGTCCTGCTGGGTGTGGTCGCGGCCCTCGGGCAGGCCGGGATCGCCACCGCGATCACCGGACCGGTGCTGGTCGCGGTGCTGGCCTCGATCGCCGGCATCCTGATCGTCGGCGTCGGCGGCGGTCTGATCATTCCGATGCGCCAGCGCTGGGAGCGCTGGCTGGCCAGTGCCGAGCAGGAGACCGCCAAGCTGCGCGGCAGCGCCTACCAGGCGGGACGCTCGGACGCGCTGTCCAACCAGCCGGCCCGGCCGGCCACCCCGGCCGCGCAGCCTCCCGTCCCGGGCATCGACCCCGGCCGGCCGGGCGAGCAGCCGGGCTGATCCGTCCGGCGCCGCGCCGTACGGCGGCGGCACGAAGGCCGTACGACGCCGCTCAGGCCGCGAGCAGGCCGTCCTGCCGGACGAGCCAGCAGATCGCGGTCAGCCGGTGCACGGCGTAGTCGTACCCGACGGGTTCGCGCCAGCCGATCTCGGCGAGCGCGTCGAGGAAGCCCAGCGCGTAGTCGGACAACTCCTCACGGTCCAGGGGCCGGGGCGCCAGCTCCGGCCCCTGGTCGTGGAGCAGCTCGCGCAGCTCGGCGGCGTGCTGGTCGACCGCGGCGGTGAAGCCGGGCTCGAAGGCGAACTCGGCGAGCCGGGGCGTGAAGGCGGCGACGATCCCGGGCAGCGGACAGCCGGCCGGCCGGCTGCGCGGGTCGGGGGAGCCGTCGGGGAGACCCCGGTCCGACTCGTCGGGCGTGGCGAACATCCGTCCACCGTAGGCGAGCGGGGAAGCGGCTCCGGCCGCCCGGGGCGGTTCCGGGCTGAGACCTTGGCCACGCCGGCGGTCCGGACCGGTTCGGCCGATCCGCCGGTGATCACGGGGCGCTCCGTACCAGAATGGCCGGTATGGATCTTCGCATCTTCACCGAACCCCAGCAGGGCGCGAGCTACGACACCCTCCTCCGGGTGGCCCGGACCGCCGAGGAGCTCGGGGTCTTCAGCGCCTTCTTCCGTTCCGACCACTACCTCAAGATGGGCGGCGTCAGCGGCCTGCCCGGCCCCACGGACGCCTGGATCACGCTGGCCGGCCTCGCCCGCGAGACCAGCACCATCCGCCTGGGCACCCTGATGACCGCCGCCACCTTCCGGCTGCCCGGGGTGCTCGCCATCCAGGTCGCCCAGGTCGACGCGATGAGCGGCGGCCGGGTGGAGTTCGGCCTCGGCGCGGGCTGGTACGAGGAGGAGCACACCGCCTACGGCATCCCCTTCCCGAAGGAGCGGTTCGGGCGGCTGGAGGAGCAGCTGGAGATCGTCACCGGGCTCTGGGGCACCGCGCTGGGCGAGACCTTCGACTTCGAGGGGACGTACTACCGGCTGAGCGAGTCGCCGGCGCTGCCCAAGCCGGCCCAGGCGAAGATCCCGGTCCTGGTCGGCGGCACCGGCCCGACCCGCACCCCGGCGCTGGCCGCCCGCTTCGCGGACGAGTTCAACCTGCCGTTCGTCCCGGTCGACGACACCGCCGCCCAGTTCGGCCGGGTCCGCGAGGCCGTCGAGAAGGCCGGCCGCGCGGCCGACGACCTGGTCTACTCCAACGCCCTGGTGGTCTGCGTCGGCCGGGACGACGCCGAGGTGGCCCGCCGGGCCGCCGTGATCGGCCGCGAGGTCGACGAGCTGAAGGCCAACGGCCTGGCCGGCACCCCGGACGAGGTGGTGGAGAGGATCGGCCGCTACGCCGCCGTCGGCTCCCAGCGGATCTACCTGCAGGTCCTGGACCTGGACGACCTCGACCACCTGGAACTGATCGCCGCCCGGATCGCCCCGCAGCTGGGCTGAGCGGCTCCGCTCCCGGTCCGTCGTAACGGTCCCGGTGCGCTTCTGTGACGTACCCGGGGCGGTAAAGGGCTCGGCCCGGACCCGGTCTGACCATTAGTCTTTACTCTCTCTTGAAGGGGAAGGACCTTTGGGAGGCGGGGTCCGGGAGAGCCCGGGCCGGCGGGGAGGCAGGGGGATTCGATGGCGGACGTAAAGGTCTCCAGGACGGTGCTCGACCGGACGGCTCCGGTGCGGGCCGGCTGCCCGGAGGCCGCGGCGGAGCCGTCCGCCGGTGTGCTGCGCCCGCACGGCCTGCGGGACCTGCGGCAGACCCGGCCGGCCGCGCTGCACTACCCGGCGGGCGACCTGCTGGTGGTCTCCGGGCTGCCGGGCAGCGGCAAGAGCACCCTGATGCGCCGCTGCGTGCGCGCCCCGCTGGTCGACTCCCAGCTGGTCCGCGAGGAGTACGCGGCCCGGCTGCCGTCCTGGCTGCCGTACGCGGTGTACCGCCCGCTGGTGCGGATCGCGCACTACCGGCGGCTGCGGCGCGCGGTGCTGGGCGGCGGGCCGCTCACCGTGCACGACTGCGGGGCGGTGCCGTACGTGCGGCAGTGGCTGGTCCGGATGGCCGAGCGACAGGGGCGCCGGGTCCACCTGGTGCTGCTGGACGTGAGCGCCGAGGAGGCCCGCGACGGCCAGCGCGCCCGTGGGCAGGCCGTCTCCGCCTACGCCTTCGCCCGGCACCG
Source organism: Kitasatospora putterlickiae (assembly GCF_039527695.1). Classification (NCBI taxonomy): domain Bacteria; kingdom Bacillati; phylum Actinomycetota; class Actinomycetes; order Kitasatosporales; family Streptomycetaceae; genus Kitasatospora; species Kitasatospora putterlickiae. The sequence goes on along the minus strand of NZ_BAAAKJ010000294.1, from coordinate 19,432 downwards.
GGACGCCGCCCGGCGGCTGCGCCGGCGGTTGGCCGGGACCGGGTGCCCGCCCGCCGGATGTGCGTCGGCCGTGGTACTCGACCGGGCCGGTGCGCGTGCCCTGCGGGAGATCGTCTTCGTGGCGTCGTAGTCTCGGCGAGGCGGTTCGGGCGCCCGGTTCATCCCGTTCGTCCCGATCTGCCGGCCGCCGCACCACTGCGCGGGGCAGACGGGGTGTCACGTTTCGGACAGGCCGGGGCCGGTACTGTGCGCAGGCGCGCGACGGGAAATCCTCCATGTGCGGCGAGATCCGGCCGCTCAAACTTCCGGATTTTGTCCGATTTGTCGTCAGAAGTTCCAGGCCGGAACATATCTGACGCGTACACGCGGCCCTGCGTAGCCTGTGGCTCGGCGGTCCCCCTCAGCCGCTGTCCCCCACCACCCCACAGGAGCGCAGATGCGTCGTTCCGCCCGTGTCCCCTCGCGTGCCACCACCCGATTCCTCGGCGCGGCGGCCGTCGTCGCCGCGCTCGGCCTCACCCAGTTCGTGGCGCCCACCGCGCTGACCGCCGCCGGAGCGCCCGCCCAGGCCCCGTCCGCCGCCTGTGCCGCCGACGGCTCCCAGGACGCCGCGGCCCGCAAGCCCGCCGGCAGCCCCGGCACGGCGGAGCCCAACGCCGTCACCGAAAGCCAGGCCAAGGCGATGGACGCGGACTTCCAGTCCCGGCTCTCCCAGCTGGCGAACTCCCCGCAGGGCGGCACCCTGCTGGCGCCCGGCACGCTCGCCGCCACCACGACCATCCCGGTGTACATGCACGTCGTGCACTCCGGTACCACCGGCAAGCTGTCGGCCACCACCATCGCCCGGCAGATCGACGTCCTCAACGCCGCCTACAGCGGCCTGGGCACGGGCAACACCGCGAGCCAGTTCCGCTACCAGCTGGTCGCCACCGACTACACCGACAACGCCACCTGGTACAACAACGTCACCCCGGGCTCCACCGCCGAGCGGTCCATGAAGACCGCGCTGCGCAAGGGCGGTGCCAGCGCCCTCAACCTCTACAGCGCCAAGCTCGGCCAGTCGCTGCTCGGCTGGGCGACCTTCCCGAGCTCCTACCGGTCCAACCCGACCAACGACGGCGTGGTCCTGCTCGACTCCTCCTTCCCCGGCGGCACGGCCGCCAACTACAACGAGGGCGACACCGCCACCCACGAGGTCGGCCACTGGCTCGGGCTCTACCACACCTTCCAGGGCGGCTGCGGAGGCCAGGGCGACTACGTCGCCGACACCCCGGCCGAGGGGAGCGCCGCCTACCAGTGCCCGGCCGGCCGGGACACCTGCACCGCCCCCGGGGTCGACCCGATCCACAACTTCATGGACTACACCTACGACTCCTGCATGACGCAGTTCACCGCCGGTCAGGTCGCCCGGATGTCCAACTCCTGGGCCGCCTACCGGGCCTGACGGGCCCCGCGCGGAAGCCCGGAACCCCGGCGGGTGCGTGGCGACGGCGCCGCGCATCCGCCGGCACCGATTTCAAAGGTGTACGAACCAATCGGCGCGGCAATTGCCGGACACATGCCCCTGTTGATCTAAGTTTGGAGGGCAAGGAGCACGTCGAGCAAGGAGCAGCGGCATGGTCAACAGCGCGAACCCCAGGATCGTCGTCGGTGTGGACGGCTCGCCCGCCTCGGAGAAGGCGCTGCGCTGGGCGGTCGACTACGCCCGGCTGACCAACGGCAGCGTCCACGCCATCGCCGCCTGGGAGTACCCGGCGTTCTACGGCTGGGCCGGGGCGAGCGTGCCCGCCCCCGAGTTCAACCCCGAGGAACTGGCCGGCAAGACCCTCTCCGACACCGTCGCCAAGACCGTCGGCGCTCGGCCCGACGTACGGATCACCGAGTCGGTGGTCCCCGGCAACGCCGCCCAGGCGCTGCTGGACGCGGCCCACGGCGCCGCGCTGGTCGTGGTCGGCAGCCGCGGCCTCGGCGGCTTCACCGGCGCCCTGCTCGGCTCGGTCAGCCGCCACCTCACCGAGCACGCCCCCTGCCCGGTGGTCGTGATCCGCCACGGCCTGGCCGACGACGAGGCCGCCGGCCGGGCGAGCGGCGGCGACGTGGAGTAACCGGCCGCTCGGCTGCGGCGGGCCGTCGCGCGGAGAGAGGATGGAGACATGCCAGAAGGTGACTCCGTCTACCGCGCGGCGGCCCGCCTGCACGCCGCCCTCGCCGGGCAGGTGCTGACCACCGGCGAGCTGCGGGTGCCCGCGCACGCCACCGCCGACCTCACCGGACGCCGGGTGCTGGAGGTCGTCCCGCGCGGAAAGCACCTGCTCACCCGCCTCGAAGGCGGCCTCACCCTGCACACCCACCTGCGGATGGACGGCCGCTGGGTGGTCTTCCGCCCCGGCGAGCGGTGGACCGGTGCGCCGCTCCACCAGATCCGCGCCGTCCTCGGCACCGAGCAGGGCACCGCCGTCGGCTACCGGCTGCCGGTCGTCGAACTGCTGCGCACCGGCGACGAGCAGCGCGCCGTCGGCCACCTCGGACCGGACCTGCTCGGGCCCGACTGGGACCCGGCCGAGGCCGTCCGCCGCCTGCTCGCCCACCCCGGCCGGCCGGTCGGCGAGGCCCTGCTCGACCAGCGCAACCTGGCCGGGATCGGCAACGTGTACGCCAACGAGCTCTGCTACCTGGCCGGTGTCACCCCGTGGACCCCGGTCGGTGAACTGAACAGCCCGGACCGTCTGGTGGCCCGCGCCCACCAGGTCCTCGACGCCAACCGGCTGCGCTCCGGCCACATCACCACCGGCGACACCCGGCGCGGCCACCAGCAGTGGGTCTACGGCCGGGCCGGGCGGCCCTGCGCGCGCTGCGGCACCACCGTGCTGACGGCGGACCACGGCCCGGTGACGCGGGAGCGGCCGGCGTACTGGTGCCCGTCCTGCCAGCGCGGCCCCGCCCCGGCGGTCAGGGGCGTTCGACCAGGGCCGGGTGGCGCGGGTCGTCGAGGCGGACGGTGAGGTCGGCCGCCTCCGCCGGTGCGGTCTCGGCCTCGTAGCGGGCGAACGCGGGCAGCGTCCACCGCTCCTCCGGCGCGGTCCGCCGCTCCAGCGCGGCCGGGGAGAGCGCCAGGTGCACCGTCAGCTCCAGTGGCAGCCACCGCCCGAGCAGCAGCGCGCCGTCCAGCAGCAGCACCCCGGCGGGCGCCAGCCCGGTGTAGGGCGCGCGGGTGGCGCGGTCGGTCACCGGGTCCCGCAGCGAGGGAAGCACCCGGCCGGTGCCGCCCGGCTCCAGCGGGTCCAGCACCTCGCGCAGCAGCGCGCCGTCGTCGAGCCAGAGGTCGTGGAAGGCGTCCGCGTCGTGCCGGCCGTACTCCAGCCGCACCGAGGCCGGACGCAGGAACCCGGCCGCCGGGACCCGCAGCGTCGGGAGGCCGCGCAGCCGCAACGGCTCCACCAGGGCGTCCGCGAGCACCCCGGGCCGGGCCGCCGCGGCACCGTCCACGGCGACCCGCAGCCGGCGCTCGCCGGCGCCGGGCAGCGCGGCGATCCGGTCGGCGAGCAGCTCGACGAGACGTTCGGGCGAGATCGGGCGAATCGGCACGGCGTCATCCTGCGGTCGGGGACGGGGAGGCCCTGGGCGGCCGGCGCTCGTCGTCGAACGCCCCGGACATTCAGGGCACGGGGAGCGCGCCCAGACAGTAGAGGACGCTGTCGTGGCCCGCGAACAGCCGGGTACCGTCGCTGGACACCGACCAGACGTCGATCCCCGGGCCGGAGTCGGCGAACGCGTTGAAGGGAAGCCCGGACGTCGTCTCGATGAAGCTGACGCCCGCGTGGGCCGGGCCCGGCACCACCAGGCTCGTGCTGGTCAGCAGCGGGCGGCAGCGCCGGTCCAGCCGGAACGGCAGCTGGAACCGCCAGACCTGCTCGCCGGTGTCCGCCGCGTGGGCGGTGACCAGCCCGTCGTCGCGCAGCACGTACACCCGGAAGTCGTCGCTCACCGGCGGCAGCGCGCGCCACTCCTCGCCGGGGCCGGGCAGCACCGACCAGTGCGGCGTGCCGTCCTCCAGCCGCAGCGCCCGCACGCCGGCCGGCCCGTCCGGGAGGTAGACGTGCCGCAGGTCGACGCGGGACCAGGAGGGGCCGCCGTTCGCGACGGTCCAGAGCCGGCGGCCGGTGACGCCGTCCAGCAGCGAGACGCCGGCGGTCGGGTCGGCGTCCCAGGTGAGCAGCCGGCCGACGCCGGTGTCGAACACCC
>NZ_BAAAKJ010000294.1:9492-15155 GCF_039527695.1 Kitasatospora putterlickiae | reverse complement strand
CGCCGGCGTCCAGCGCGAACAGGTTGCGCCGCAGGTCGCCCCTGGAGGAGACCGAGCCGTACACCCGGCTCCCGTCGCAGCCGTACAGGGTGATCGAGTCGCCCAGCTCCTGGGGCAGCGGCAGGCTCCAGTCGGTGGCCGGGTCCACCAGCGCCCGGGCGTCGACGTGGCCGGGCGAGACCGTGAACAGCCGGCCCGCGCCGGCGAACAGCGGGTTGTCGTCCGGGGAGCCCTTCGGCGGGTTCGCCTCGATGACCCCGGTCAGGGTGCCGTGCTCGGGGTCGAGCAGGCGCACACCGCGGCGGGTGACGTAGGAGGGCGCGAACAGCCGGCCGTTCAGCCGGCCCGGCGTCATCGGCTCGGGGCCCCGGTAGGCCCACACCGGCTCCGGGCCGACCACCCTGGTGGGCAACGGCTGCGGCTGCGGTTGCGGCGGCTCGGCCTCCGACCTGCCGCCGGCCCGCGACACCCCCCACACGGCGGCACCCGCCACCAGCACCCCGGCCCCGATCAGCAGCCGCCGCCGGGGCATCCCCGGCCCGGCACCCCCGCCGCTCACCACGTCCCCGGCCGCAGCGGAGGCACGGCCCTCGTCCTCCCCGTCCCACTGCCAGGACGCCTCGCCCGCCGACCGATCGGACGGTGTGGACCCCATACGCGACTACTCGTCTCCCCCGGGGCAGCGGTTCGCGCTGCACTGTCCAGCGAGAATACCCAGACCACCCGCACCCCCACCCTCCCGGTCCGTCTCCCGCCGCGGCCCGGCCGGCGAGGTCCGGCTAGTGGTGAGAGCCGGGGCTGCCGTGGTCGGCGAGGGCGGCCAGGACGTCGGCGTGGCAGGGGAGGGGGGCGCACCAGCAGCCGAGGCGGTGGCCGCGCAGGGCGGGGACGAGGGCGAGCAGGTCGGGGTGGGCGAGGAGATGGGCGCGGTACTTGACCAGCATCCGCTCGCGCGTGAGATCGGGGCCGGGACGGTAGGGGCAGTGCAGCGGGGACTCGGCGAGGTGCCAGCCGCCCCGGTGCATCGCGCGGCCGACGTAGACCACGTCGGCGAACGCGGGGTCGTCGCGGTGGCCCTTCAGGTTGACCACGGTGGTCGGGCCCGGGTCCGGGGTACGGCGCGTCATGGGGTCGATGGTGGCGCAGCCGGGGCCGACGGGCACCCCGGGACGGGCGGGGGCTCGTCTTGACAGCCCCTGGGGCCCGGCGTAGCAAGGGAGCATGCGCGAGGGTGTGCCCGCGGACCCGCCCGGTCCGCGACCGAGTGGCGACGGTGCCCGGGCGGTGCGACCCGGCCCGCGCCGTCTCCACGGGCATGCCGAGCCGTCCCCGGAGGAGCAGGCGCTCCGTGACCGGGACGCCCTGCTGACCTCCGCCGTGCGCAGGGTGCTCGGTGGCGCGGAGGCGCACGGCGTGACCCTCTACCTGCGCTCCCGCGACCGCCGCTCGCTGGTGCTGTGCGCCGTCGCGGGCGTGCCGCTCGCGGTCCTCGGCCCGTTCCGGCGGATCGCCGCCGCCGGCCCGCTGCCGGTCGCGGTGAGCCACCGCGGCGGCCGTACGGTGGTGCTCGCCGACACCGAGGACACCATGCGCCGCTTCCCGCAGTTCGCGCTCGGCCTGCCGTACGACTTCGCCTCCGCGTGGGTCCCGGTCCGGGCGGGCGGGGAGTCGTACGGGGTCCTGGGTGTGCTGGGGCCCGCCTCGGTCGGTGGGGTGCCCGAGGGCGCGCGCCGTCACCTGCGCGGCGTCGCCGACCGGCTGGCCGCCGGCCTGGCCGCGCTGGCGGCGGCCGGCCACCTGGTGGAGCCGAACGGGGACACCACGGTCGTCGAACTCACCCCGCCGTCCGCGCCGACCACCCGGGTGGGCCTGTTCGACTGGGACGTGCTGGCCGGCGTGGTGACCGCCGACGAGCAGTTCTGCGAGATCTTCGGCCTCGCCCCCGGCGACTTCGACGGCCGCGCCACCACGGTGGCCGACCGGATCGCCCCCGGTGACCTGCCGGAGTTCCGGTCCGCCGTGCGCGGCGCCCTGGACGGGGAGCGGGTGCTCGCCGCCCGGCTGCGGGTGCTGGACCGCGACGGGCACCCCTATCCCGTCGAACTCTGGGCCCGGGTCCCGCACGACCGCTCCGGACCCTGGGGCCGGCTGGTCGGCGCCGTCCTCGACACCAGGACCGGCACCGCTGCGGCCGCCGCCGTCGAACGCCTGCGCGACGGCGTCTTCTCGCTCGACCCGGACGGCCGGATCACCTACGCCAACCACAGCGTCGAACTGCTGCTCCAGACCCGCCGCGAGGACCTGGTCGGCCACCACCCGTGGCAGGTGCTGTCCTGGCTCTCCGACCCGGTGTACGAGAACCGCTACCGGGCCGCGCTGCTCTCCCAGCAGCCCACCGCGTTCCTCGCGCTGCGTCCGCCGGACTGCTGGCTGGCGTTCTCCCTCTACCCCGACGCGCACGGCGTCACCGGCCGGGTGGTCGCCGCCGAACCTCCCCCGGACGCCGCCGCGCCGCCCGCCGAACCCGCCCGGCCCGGCGCCTGGACCGGCCTGGGCGCCATGTACCACCTGCTCCAGCTGGCCAGCGCGCTGAGCGAGGCGGTCACCGCCCGCGAGGTGTTCCGCGCGGTGGCCGACGAGATCCTCCCGGCACTCGGCGGCCAGGAGCTCGCCATCTACGCGGTGCGGGACAAGCGGCTCCAGCTGGTCTCGCAGAGCGGCTACCCCGACGGCTTCCTCGACCGCTTCGAAGGCATCCCGGTCGGCGCCAAGGTCCCCGGGGCGGAGACGATCAGCAGCGCCGCCCCGATCTTCTTCGAGTCCGTCGACGAACTGGCCGCCGCCTACCCCGAGCTCACCCTGGACGACATGGGGGCCTGGGCGTTCCTGCCGCTGATCGCCTCCGGCCACCCGGTGGGCAGCTGCATCCTCGGCTTCGACCGGCCCCGGGTCTTCACCCTGGAGGAACGCGCCCTGCTCACCGCGCTGGCCGGCTTCATCGCCCAGGCGCTGGAGCGCGCCCGGCTGTACGACGCCGAGTTCACCCTGGCCCGCGGTCTCCAGCAGGCGCTGCTTCCGCACCGGCTGCCACACGTGGAAGGGGTCCGGATCGCGGCCCGCTACCTGCCCGGCACCCAGGGCATGGAGATCGGCGGCGACTGGTACGACGCCATCGTCACCGGCCGGGACCTCTGCCTGGTCATCGGCGACGTCGAGGGCCACAGCGTCGGCGCGGCCGCCACCATGGGGCAGCTGCGCAGCGCCGTGCGCGCCTTCACCACCGGTGGCCACCCCCCGGACGAGGTGCTGGCCCGGACCAACCAGCTGCTGCTCGACCTCGATCCCGGGCTGCTCGCCAGCTGCTGCCTGGTCCGGCTCACCCCGGGGGAGGGCACCGCCCTGGTCGCCCGGGCCGGCCACGTGCCGCCGGTGCTGCGCCACCCGGACGGGCGGACGGAGGTGCTGGACGTGCCCGGCGGACCGCTGCTCGGCGTGCACGAAGCGGCCGCGTACCCCGTCAACCCGCTGACCCTGGAGCCCGGATCGCTGCTCGCGCTGTACACCGACGGTCTGGTCGAGGACTCGTCGGAGGCGATCGACGAGGGCGTGGAACGGCTGTGCGCCGCCCTGACCTGGCCGGGCGCCGGGCGGCCGGCGGTCGCGGAGGGGCCGGAGGAGCTGGCCGACCGGGTGCTGCACGAGCTCGGCTCGACGCACCGGGTGGACGACATCGCGCTGCTGCTCACCGCCTACCGCTGAGCGGGCGGGCTGGCCAACCGGCCGGCGTGCCGGGCGGTGCCGGCGCAGGCGGAGCGACTTTCGTCGGCCCCGGCCGCGACGAACGGTGGCGGTGCCCGGCACGGCCGCTTCGTTAGCCTCGACGGGTGGACGTCATAGCAAGGGCCTGGTCGAAGGCGGTACGGACGGCGCTGCCCGGTCCCTGGCGGGCCGGGGCGGTGATCCGCGAGGCGGTGGGCGCGCTGCTGCTCGGGGGGCTCGCCCTGCTGATCGAGGTGGCCAGCCGCAGCGGCCTCGCGCTCGCGATGGGGTCGGCGGTCGTCCTCCTCTTTCTTCTGCGCCGCGGCCTGCCGGCGACCGTGCTGGTGCTCACCTCGGTGGCCTGCGGCTTCGGCGGCGGGCCGCTGCCGCTGCTGATCTGCGCCGGCTGGTCGGCCGGTGCCCGGGTGCGCCGGGTCGCGGTGCTGGCGGGCTCGTTCACCGGCGGCTGGACGCTGATGACGCTGTTCGGCGTGCTGAAGGACGCCGGGCAGGTGCCGGTGAAGCTCATCGTCGGATTCTCACTGGGCGGATTCCTGCTGCTCGCGGTGCTCCCCGCGCTCTGGGGCCGCTACCGGGCGCAGCGCCGGGCACTGATGGACGCCCTGAGCGAGCGCAACGAGCAGCTGCTGCGCGAGCGCGCGATGGTCGCGCACCAGGCGCGCCTGCGCGAGCGGCACCGGATCGCCCAGGACATGCACGACAGCCTGGGCCATCAGCTGGCGCTGATCTCGGTGCACACCGGGGCGCTGGAGGTCGACCGGACGCTCACCGACCGGCAGCGTGAGGCGGTCGGGGTGCTGCGGCTGGCGGCGGTCACGGCGATGCGCGAGCTGCGCGAGGTGGTCGGGGTGCTGCACGACGAGTCGTCGATGGCGCCGTCCGCGCCGGTCGCCGGGGCTGGTGCCGCCGGTGCCGGGCCGGTCGTCGTGGCGGGCGGGGTGGACGGGATCGACGGACTGGTCGCCTCCTCGCGGGCGGCGGGCACGGTGGTGTCGCTGGCGCGGGACGGTGAGCGCCGTGCGCTGAGCGCGTCCGCCGGGCACGCGGCGTACCGGGTCGTTCAGGAAGCGCTCACCAACGCGCACAAGCACGCCCCCGGCGCACCGATCACGGTCGCGCTGCGGTACGAGCCGGACGCGCTGGTGGTCGAGGTGGTGAACCCGGCGGCGCCCGAGCCGGTGGGCGCGCGCCCCGGTGGCGCGGTGGCGGCCGTCAGCGGCGGCCAGGGGCTGACCGGTCTGCGCGAGCGGGCCCGGCTGGTCGGCGGCATGGTGCACGCCGGGCCGACGACCGAGGCCGGGTTCCGGCTGGCGGCCGTGCTGCCCTACGAGGGCGCGGAGACTCCGGCGGGCGCCGGGAGCGTGACGACGGACGCTGGCGCGGACGGCGCGCGGGAGACGGACGGCGCGTGGGAGACGGGCGGGGCCGGGGGTACGGACGTGGCCTGGGGCGTGCGGGGGGCGCTCGACGGCGCGCCGCTGGTCGGGCCCGCGCCGTCGCGGCGGCGGAGCCCGGCGATCGGGTGCGCGATCGGCGGCATCGCGGTGCTGCTGGTCCTCCTCGGCCTGCTGATCTGGGGCGTCGTCGGGTTCGTCCGGTCCGCCCAGGACTCCACGGTGCGGCGGACGGTGTACGAGGAGGTGCGGCTCGGCACCCCGGAGGAGGAGATGGAGCGGCTGCTGCCGCCCGGCAGCGACTTCTTCACCCAGAACCTGCGGGGCACCGGCCCCACTCCGCCGACCGGGTCGGTCTGCCGCTACTTCCTCTCCGACCACCAGTCGGGCGGCGGCTGGAACGAGGACACCGCGATCCGCTTCTGCTTCAAGGACGGTGTGCTGGTCGACAAGCAGTTGTACCAGGCGAAGCAGTGATCGGCGGGGGTG
>NZ_BAAAKJ010000294.1:8051-9447 GCF_039527695.1 Kitasatospora putterlickiae | reverse complement strand
TCAGGACAAGTACAAGGGGATGACCAGCAGTGATCCGAGTCCTCGTCGCCGATGACGAGCCGCTCATCCGGGCCGGGATCAGGATGATCCTGTCCTCCGCCGACGACATGGACGTGGTGGCGGAGGCCGCCGACGGCCGGCAGGCGCTGGAACTGGCCCGCGCGCACCGGGCGGACGTCGTCCTGCTGGACATCCAGATGCCGGTGATGGACGGGCTGACGGCGCTCGCCGAGCTGCCGAGGGCCGTCCCCGGCGCACGGGCGCTGATCCTCACCACCTTCGGGGAGCGCGAGAACGTGTTGCGCGCCGTGAGCGACGGCGGCGCGGGCTTCCTCCTGAAGGACACCGCGCCGGGCGAGCTGATCCAGGCCGTCCGGGCGGCCGCCACCGGGCACGCGTTCCTGTCGCCCGCGGCGACCCGGCACATCGTCGACTCGCTGGCCGGCGGGCAGGCCGGACCGGCCGCCGCCCGCGGGGCGCGGGCCCGGCGGCGGCTGGAGGTGCTGACCGAGCGGGAGCTGGAGGTCCTGGCGCTGCTCGGGGAGGGTCTGTCCAACGCGGACGCCGGTGCCCGGATCCACATGAGCGAGGCGACGGTGAAGACGTACGTCAGCCGGATCCTGGCCAAGCTGGGGTGCGACAACCGGGTGCAGGCGGCGCTGCTGGCCCGGGACGCGGGGCTGGACGGCGCCGGCTGAGGCGGGTCGACGGCCCGTTCGGTCCGTGTGCGGACGGGTCGCACGCCATGCGCTGAGCGATTTTTCGCTCACTCCCGGTAGTGGTGGTGGTGAACACCACATCGCCGGCGAGTGGAATCGGGAACTCCGATCGGCGTGGTGACGGTGCGTCAGGCGACGGTGGCGATTTGTCGATGAAGCGGCCCGCCGGGCGGCCGGCACGGTGTGAGCGACGGCACGGAATTCGACCGTTTGGGCCGGGAAATCCGGTCAAAGCCGGTCGTTTCCCGGTCGATTACATGATCAATACCGCCGGTAACAGTCAACTGACCTGCGGCGTCCAAGAATTGCTTGATGCGGCGCGGGGGCCGCCCTTAGCTTCATTGGCGGTGCAACGAGCACCACCCGGGTTCACCCCCGACGCACCGCCCGCCGACTGACCACCGGCGCGAGGGCGGTGCCCGCCGACGCGACCGGCTCGAACGGGTCGTCGGCGAGCGGAGGGTGGCTGGGGCGGCACGGCACGTCGGACACGTGTGCGGCCGCCCGTCGAGTGAGGGAGCGACAGCCGGCCCCGCCAGGGGCCTGGTTCCGCACGCCTATCCGGGGCTTGCCGAGAGGAATTCCATGAATCCCCGTCACGAGACCGCCGCTTCCACCACCGTCGACAGCACCACCAACGGCACTGCCAAGCGCAACCGGGTCCGGCTGGCTGTCGT
>NZ_BAAAKJ010000294.1:6411-7987 GCF_039527695.1 Kitasatospora putterlickiae | reverse complement strand
GCTGTCGTGGCGGGCGCCGCTGTCGCGGCCCTGCCGGTGGCCGGCCTCGTCACGGCCACCTCGGCCTCGGCCGCCCCCGCCTCCGCCTGGGACGGCGTCGCCAAGTGCGAGAGCGGCGGCAACTGGGGCATCAGCACCGGCAACGGCTACTACGGCGGGCTCCAGTTCAGCCCGTCCACCTGGCGGGCGTACGGCGGCACCGCCTACGCTCCGCAGGCCCACCAGGCGAGCAGGGCGGAGCAGATCACCGTCGCCGAGAAGGTGCTCGCCAAGCAGGGTCCGGGCGCCTGGCCGGTCTGCTCGGCTCGGGCCGGCCTCAGCAGGGGCGGCGCGCCGCCCGCCGTCGCGGACACCCCCGCCCAGGCGCCGCAGCCGGCCAAGCAGCAGCCGGCCAAGCAGGCCCCGGCCCAGAACCAGAAGCCGGCGGCGCGCAAGGCCCCGGCCCCGTCCCAGGCCGCCCCGGCGCAGGGCGCCGCCAAGCCCGCCGCGCCCGCGAAGCCCGCCGCCGGCGGCTACACCGTCAAGAGCGGTGACACGCTGAGCGGCATCGCCGCCAAGTTCGGCCTCGACCCGGCCGGGCTGCACGCCAGGAACGTCAAGGCGATCGGCACCAACCCGAACCTGATCTTCCCGGGCCAGACCCTGTCGTTCTGACACCGTCCGTCCTGACGCCGTCCGCGTCCTGACACCGGCCGTCGACCCTGATCCGCCCGCCTCGCACTCCCCGGCACCCCCCTGCCCGGGGTCCCGCACGGCCACCCCGCCCCCCGGGGGGTGGCCGTGCGGCGTGTCACGTCCGGCCCGGCCCGGCACGGCGCGCCCGGCGCGGTGGTGGTTGAACGTTGAACGCGATGTCCGAATGCCGCCGGACCGGCGGGCCGCGCGGGCCGAGGATCGAGTCATGTCCGCGAACGATCCGAAGGGTTCTGACGATATGACGACGACCACGCTCGCGAAGCTCGACGGCAAGGTGGCGCTGGTGACCGGCGGCAGCCGGGGCATCGGGGAGGCGGTGGCGCTGCGGCTCGCCGAGGACGGCGCCGACGTGGCGGTGACCTACCTGGGCGGCGCCGAACGGGCCGAGGCGGTCGCGGCCAAGATCACCGCGATGGGCCGCCGCGGCTGGGCGGTCCGGGCCGACAGCGCCGACCCGCGGGAGGTGCGCGCCGCCGTGGAGGCGGTCGCCGACCGGTTCGGGCGGCTCGACATCCTGGTCAACAACGCCGGGGCGGGCTTCATCGGCCCGATCGAGGAGACCGGCCCGGCCGACGTCGACCGGGTGCTGGGGGTCAACGTGCGGGGGCCGTTCCTGTTCGCCCAGGCCGCCGCGGCCCACCTGACCGAGGGCGGCCGGATCGTGACCATCGGCAGCTGCATGGCCAAGCGGGCCGCCTTCCCCGGCGGCAGCCTCTACTCGACCAGCAAGGCGGCGATGATCGGGCTCACCAAGGCGCTGGCCCGCGAGCTGGGCTCGCGCGGGATCACCGTCAACGTGATCCACCCCGGCCCGATCGACACCGACATGAACCCGGCCGACGGCCCGTCGGCCTACTTCCAGTCCGGATTCACCGCGCTC
>NZ_BAAAKJ010000294.1:4803-6385 GCF_039527695.1 Kitasatospora putterlickiae | reverse complement strand
TGTCGGTGCCTCCGTTTACGATCGGCCGGTCCGACCACGTGTGCGGCCGGTGCGGCCCCGCCGACGGAGAGGTGCGTCATGACCGGAGCGGAAGACCCGATCGAGCTGCTCGCCCGTGCGCTCGCGCAGACCGCCGGACTGATCGACGGCGTCGGCGCCGAGCTGGCCGGCCACCCGACACCCTGCCGGTCCTGGGACGTCGGCGAGCTGATCAGCCATCTGCTGCACGACCTGCGGCAGTTCACCATCCGGGCGGAGGGCGGCACGCCCGACTGGTCGGAGACCTTCGACCGGGTCGAGGAGGACTGGCTGCACCGCTTCGAGGCCGGCGCCGAGCGGCTGGTGGCCGCCTGGCGGCAGGCCGGGGAGCTCGACGGCGTCATCGAGGTCCCCGGCGTCGGCGAACTGCCGGCCCGCTTCCCGGTGGACCAGCAGATCACCGAGTTCGCCGTGCACGCCTGGGACCTCGCCCACGCCACCGGCCAGTCCACGGCCGGCCTGGACCACGAGGTCGCCGAGGCCTCGCTGGCCTGGGGGCGCGGCGCACTGCGGCCGGAGTACCGGGGGAGCGAGGAGGAGCAGCACGCCTTCGGCCCGGAGGTCGCGATCGCCGGGGACGCGCCGGTGTACGACCGGCTCGCCGCCTTCTACGGCCGCGCCCCGGAGGACGCCGGGTAGCCGGCCGGCCGTGGCACCGCCGGTCAGCCGCGGCTCCAGACGAACGAGATCTCCGGGTAGCGCGGGGAGGGCACCTCCAGCAGCGGGGACGGCCGTCCGCGCAGGAAGCGGTCGAAGTGCGCGCGGACGTAGACGCGGCTCAGCTCGGTGGCGCGCGCCGGGGTGATGCGGCCGAGCAGCTCGGCGGCGATGTCGGGCGGGATGTGCTCGGCGAGGCGGCCCGGGCCGGCGACGTGCGGCAGGTCGGTGAAGCTGTAGTGGCCGGAGTCGCGCTGCAGCAGGTGGCGCCCCCAGCCGCGCTGGTGCTCGCGCCAGCGCCGCCAGGTGTCGTGGTCGTCCAGGGAGGTGAGCAGCAGGAACGGCCGGTCCAGGCCCTCGTCCGGCACCGGCGAGCCGAAGAGGCCGCCGTCCAGGTCGAGCCCCGCCGCGAACCGCCGGTCCTGGCGGATCGCCTCGGCGGCGGCCGCCCCGCCCATCGAGTGGCCGAACGCGCCGATCCGTTCCGGGTCGGCGCACGGCAGGCCGCGGTGCCGGCGGGTCGTCCGGCCGGTGGTCAACTCGGTGGCGACGAAGCGCAGATCGGCCGCCCGGGTGCTGATCTCCTGGCGTTCGGCGGCGTCCCAGTCGGCCGGTTCGTCCTCCAGGGTGCTGCGCACCAGCCTGCCGTCCGGGAACTCGACGGCGGCCGCGTCGTAGGTGTGGTCGAGGGCCGCGACCAGGTAGCCGTGCGCCGCCAGCTCCTCCGCCAGCGCGGTGCCGTGGGCGCGGCCGCCCTTGCGGCCGTGGCCGAACAGCAGCAGCGGCAGCGCCCCCGGGGCGGCCGGTGCGGCGAGCCGCGCGGTCGGGCGCACGCGGGTGAAGGTGCCCGGGTCCAGGAGGCCCTGCTCCTGCACGGCCGCCACGC
>NZ_BAAAKJ010000294.1:0-4726 GCF_039527695.1 Kitasatospora putterlickiae | reverse complement strand
GCGGTCGATGTCCGTCCCGGTGCGTCCGAGCGGGGCGGTGAATCCGGCGGCGCCCAGCGCGGGGTACCAGAGCTGCACCATCAGCTCGCGGGGCGTGGGGGAGGGGGCGAACGGGTCCTGCCGGTCCTCGTCGACGAGGTGCAGGGACACCGTGCCGACCGGTCGCCGCGCGGTGGGTGCCGGCAGGTCGATCGGCCCGGCGGGTGGCGTGGTGGGGGGCGCGGGCGCGGCGTGCGCCGTGGTGCCCGGCAGCGCGAGCGCCGCACCGCCCAATCCCGCGAACGACAGCAGTGAACGGCGCCCGATCACGGGCCACCCACCCTTCGGATCATCGGATGTGATGACACATCACCCTAGGCGCAGCGGGCGCGCGATGGATAGGGGTTGCCCGCCCGGAGCGCGTTGGGGCGCGAGGGGGGCGCGCGGGTGAGGGTCAGGGGGTGGTGAGCGCGAGACGGATCCAGCGTTGGGCCTCGGCCGTGGCGTGCTCCAGGCCCAGGGCGCCGGGCGCGGTGGCCGCCTGGACGATCAGGCCCTTGAGCAGGGCGACCACCGTCGTCGCCGCCGCGTCCGGGTCGACCTCCGGGCGGATCTCGCCGTCGGCCGCGCCCTGGCGGATCACCTCGGCCACCCAGCCGCGCATCCGGGCGTCCAGGCGGGCCACGGCGTCGGTGAGTTCGGAGGAACCGGCGAGGGCCTCGGCGCCCAGGACGACGAAGGCCCGGCCGAGGTCGGTCGGGTGCCGCACTCCGTCGAGGCAGGCGGCCCGGGTGAAGGCGCACAACTCCTCGACGGCGCCCGCGCCGCTGCGCTCCGGCGTGGCGGCGGCCATCGCCTCGGCGAGCGCCTCCTCCTGGAGCCGGGTGAGCAGGGCGCCCTTGGAGCCGAAGTAGTGCGAGGCCAGGCCCCGGCTGAAGCCCGCCTCCTCGCCGACCCGGGCGAGGGTCACCCCGGCGCTGCCGTGTTCGGCGACCAGGCGCGCGGCGGCGGCCAGCAGCGCCCGCTCGGCCCGCGCGCGCCGCTCGGCCTGGGTGCGGCGCGCCGGCTCGGCGGAGGGGCCTGCCGGCTCGGTGGAGGGGTCTGTCGGGGGAACGTGCGTGCGCATACCACCATGCTAGGGTGGAACTTGCTTGTTGAACAACAAGTAAGTACGGATGGTGTGGCCGCCGACCGCGCCACCCCCTGTGGAAGGGAACCGGGATGACCGCCACGATGCTCGCCGGCCGGCTCGACGTCGCGAAGGGCGCCTTCGCCGTGGAGGAGGTGCCGGTGCCCACTCCGGGGCCGGGCCAGGTCCTGATCAAGGTGGGCGCCGCCGGCGTCTGCCTCTCGGACGTTCACCTGATCGAGGGCATGCTCAAGCCGCTGCACCTGAAGGGGGACAAGGTCACCCTCGGCCACGAGGTCGCGGGCACCGTGCACAGCCTGGGCGAGGGCGTCGCCACCGCCGCCGTCGGCGACCGTGTGCTGCTCCAGGCCGGGGAGAGCCGCGACGGCGTCGTGCTCACCCGGGGCGTCGACTACGACGGCGGCTGGGCCGAGTACGCGCTGGCCACCGCGGAGACCCTGGTGCCGATCCCCGACGAGCTGCCGTTCGAGCAGGCCTGCTTCATCCCGGACGCGGTCTCCACCCCCTGGGCGGCGATCACCGGCACCGGCGCGGTCCGCCCGGCCGAGGCCGTCGGCGTCTGGGGGGTCGGCGGTCTCGGCGCCCACGGCGTCCAGCTGCTGCGCGCGGTCGGCGCCCACCCGATCGTGGCGGTCGACCCGCTGCCCGCCGCCCGCGAGCGGGCCCTCGCCTTCGGCGCCGACGCCGCGCTCGACCCGGGCGACCCGGCGTTCGCCGAGAGGCTTCGTGCCGCGACCCGGGGCCGTCCGCTGGCCGCCGCGTTCGACTTCGCGGGGGTGGCCCCGGTCCGCGAGCAGGCGATGGCCGCGCTCGGCGAGCACGGCCGCCTGGTGCTGGTCGGCCTGACCAACCAGCCGCTGACCGTCACCAACGGCACCCTGGTCAGCTACCTGCGCCAGCAGATCCGAGGCCACTACGGCTCGGAGGGCAAGGACGTCGTCGACCTGGTCGACCTGGTCCGCGGCGGCCGCCTGGAGTTCTCCCGCTCGGTGAGCGGCACCTTCCCGCTGGCCCGGGCCGCCGAGGCGGTCGAGGCCCTGGAGCGGAAGAAGGGCGACCCGATCCGGCTGATCCTGACGCCCTGACCGGCCGGGTGGCGTAGCCTCGCGATGACTGGGCGCGGTGGCCGTGCACAGGGCGAGGGGGAGGGTGTCGCGATGCTCGGGTGGTGGTTCCTGGTCAAGGCCCCGGCGGCGGGGAGCGACGAGGGCGAGGTCCTCGCCGGCTGGGAGACCGGTCTCGGTGGTACCAACTGGATCCGCGACCTGGTCAAGGCAGGCCGGGCCGAACAGCTGCGGTTCGACGGCTACCCCCTGCGCTACACCGCCCGGGCCGGTGACGTCCTCCCGCGGATCGCCGACGGCTCGGTGTTCGACACCGGGCCGGGCGCGGAGTACCGGCGCTGCGAGGTGTTCCCCGAGCGCATCGCCGTCTGCCCGTCGGACGCCCTGCTGACCGTCGACGCCTGGGACCAGTCCTAGCCAGGCCCCTGACCGCGCGCCGCCGCCGAGCGGGCGGCGGCGCGCTTGACGGCCTCGCGGATCCGGGGGTAGCTGCCGCAGCGGCACACGTTCTGGATCCGGTCGATGTCGGCGTCGGTGGGCGCCGGGGTGCGGCGCAGCAGGGCGACCGCCGTCATGATCTGGCCGGGCTGGCAGAAGCCGCACTGGGCGACGTCGCACTCCAGCCAGGCCTCCTGGACGGGGTGCAGGGTGTCGCCGTCGGCGAGGCCCTCGATGGTGGTGACCCGGCGGTCGGCGCAGTCCTTGACCGGCACGATGCAGGGCTGGAACTCCTCGTCGTCGAGGTGGCTGGTGCAGGAGCGGCAGACGCCGACCCCGCAGCCGTACTTGGGGCCGGTGACACCGAGCTTGTCGCGCAGCACCCAGAGCAGCGGCATGTCGTCCGGTGCGTCGACGGTGACCGGCCGGCCGTTGAGGACGAAGGTGTGGCTGGGCATGGGGGGCGCGTTTCCTCGGGTTCGTCCGGCGGGGGAGTGGTGCGGGGTCAGAAGTTGATCGGGAAGGAGCGCGGGCCGGTGCCGGTCGCCCTGGCGTAGGCGTTGGCCACCGCGGCGCAGGCCGCCGGGACGCCGA
Organism: Kitasatospora putterlickiae; assembly: GCF_039527695.1. Lineage (NCBI taxonomy): Bacteria > Bacillati > Actinomycetota > Actinomycetes > Kitasatosporales > Streptomycetaceae > Kitasatospora > Kitasatospora putterlickiae. The sequence continues at coordinate 1,501 of NZ_BAAAKJ010000294.1, read as the reverse complement.
GTTCGCCCGCGCCGCCCGGTGGTCCGCCCGTCGGCAGCAGATGGATCTCGACCACCGGCGGGCTGTGCTTCTGCCGCGCGTAGTGGAAGTCGCCGTAGCTGCCCTCGCGGACGGTGCCCCGGTCGATGTGGTTGCCGGCCTGCAGGATCACCGAGATGCCGTCGATCAGCGCGCCGGTCAGCTGGGCCTCCAGGCCGGTGGGGTTGATCACCGTGCCGAGGTCGGCGGCGATCACCGCCTTGGTCACCCGGGGCTGGGTGGGCTCCGCGGCGTCGAGTTCGACCAGGTAGGCGACGCGGCCGCCGTTCTCCGCGTGGTAGCCGACGCCCTGGGCCTGGCCGGGCGGCATGGCGCGGCCCCAGCGGCCGGCCCGGGCGACGGTGTCGAGGACGGCCCGGCCGGCCGTGTCGCGCACCCGGGCGCGGCGGAAGGCCACCGGGTCCTGGCCGAGGCGGCGGGCCAGCTCGTCCACCATGATCTCGTCGGCCGCCCGCACGGTGCCGGAGTAGACGGAGCGCCAGCTGCCGGTGGGGATCTCCAGCGGGACCTCGGCGAGCACCTGGGTGGGGACGCCCACGTCGTACGGGTTGCTCTGGCTGAGCAGGAAGAACGCCTGGGCGACCGAGAGCCCGGCGACCTGGAGCTGGAAGCTGGCGGCGGTGAGCGCCTCGCCGAGGCCGTGGCCGAAGTCGGTCCGCACGGTGGCGACGCGGTGTTCGTAACTGAGCACCTGGCCGAGGCCGTAGGTGGCGCGGATCCGGTGGTGGGTGGCGGGGCGCATCCGGCCGTGCCGCATGTCGTCGTTGCGGGTCCACATCAGCTTGACCGGGCGGCCGGCAGCCCGGGAGATCCGAGCGGCCTCCAGCGCGGCGTCGTAGAACAGCCGCCGGCCGAACGAGCCGCCGCCGCGCACCACGTGCACGGTCACCGCGTCCTGCGGCAGGTCGAGTGCGGCGGCGATGGTCTGCTGCGCGACGACCGGCGTCTGTGCGGCGAACCAGAGCTCGGCGCGGTTGGGGCGGACGTCGGCGACCGCCGTCAGCACCTCCATCGGCGCGTGGTTGACGAAGGCGAAGTCGAACTCGCCGTCCACGTACTGGGTGAGCAGCGGGGGCACCAGGAACGGCGCGTGCGCGTCGCGCAGCCGCTTCCTGATGTCGGCGTCGGAGAGCGCCGCGACCGGGCCGGGGTGCCAGCTGGTGCGCAGCGCGTCGCGGGCCCGGAGCGCCTGGTCGAACGTTTCGGCGAGCACGGCGACGCCGCTCGGGATCGTCACCACGCCGAGGACGCCGGGCATCGCGCGGGCGGCGGAGGCGTCCAGGCCGGCCAGGGTGCCGTTGATGGTGGTGGGGCGGGCGACGACGGTGGGCACCGCGCCGGGCACGGCGAGGTCGCCCGCGTACTTGGCGCGGCCGGTGACGATGTCGCGGGCGTCGATCCGGCCGGTCGGGCGGCCGAGCACGCGGTGCTGCGCAGCGCGCTGATGGGCGGCTGCATAGGA
>NZ_BAAAKJ010000293.1:2610-5809 GCF_039527695.1 Kitasatospora putterlickiae | reverse complement strand
GGCCGCCGCGCGGGGCGCCACCACCACCTGGATCCGTCCGGTGGACACCCAGGAGGCGAGCTTGCCCGCGTCCGCCTGGTCCACGACGGCGTCGAAGACCTGGCTGCCGTCGGTGTCCACCCGGCCCACGGTGTAGACGGTGGCGGCGAGCGTCTCGGACCGCGCGCCGTCCGGGGTGTAGACGACGATCACCGGCTGGCCCGGCTGGAGCCGGGTGGCCGGCAGCTGGGTGCGCCGGGCCGAGACGCCGACCAGCAGCTGACCGGGGTTCAGGACGAGCGACTGCGCGAGGTCGGACTTGGTGAGCAGCCCGCCCCGGTGGAGGTCCGTGGTGGCCCGCATCCCGACCGCCTTGGTCCGGTCGGCGGCGTCCAGCGGCTTGAGCGCCGGGTCGCTGGCGATCCGGACGACCACCAGGTCGGCCTCGGTCAGCACCTGGCCCCATGGCACGTCCCGGGCCAGCGCCAGCACCGCCACCCGCTGGCCGGTGCTGTTGTAGAGCACCGCGCCGCCCAGCCCGCCGGCGGCTATCAGGGCCACCGCCATCGCCAGCACGGCGGGGCGCCGGCGCCGCGCGCCGAGCGTCCGCCCGGGGCTGCGCGGAGCCCCGCGCCGCTGGTCCGGCACGGCCGTCGGGGCGGCCGCGGTCGCCGTGGCGGACGTGCCGGGGCCGGGCGTGGCAACTGTACGGTTCTCCACCGGGCTTCGGCCTTCCTCGCGTTCGTTCGTTCATCGGGGTTTGCTGTGCGTCAGTTGAGGACCTGGACCTCGGCGACCCGGAAGCTGACACGTTCCGCGGTGACCCGGATCTCGATCGGGTCGACCTTCGTACCGTCGGAGACCGTCACGTCGTTCATCCACACGACCTCGACCGAGCCGGTGAACACGCCGTCCTTCTTGGTACCGGAACCGCTCTTGAAGACGTGGCCGCAGGTGGGCGAGGGGTTGGCGCCGTACTTGACGTCGTACGGGGTGCCGACCGCGGCGGCGCCCTTGCAGGTCACCTTGGTCCCGTCGCCGAGGTCCCACTTCACCGAGGCCACCCGAGGAGTGACCGTCACCGTGAGACCGCCCAGGGTCAGCGGTTCCGTGGCCGGCTTCTTCGGGTCCGCCAGCCAGAGCCAGACGTTCCCGCCCACCACCGGGTCCTTCTTGGGGGCGACCCCGAGCGTCGGGGGCTGGAAGTGCAGTTCGTCGTGGACGTACCTGTCGGCCTCGGCTCCCGGGTCCGGCGGCGCGGGCACGGGCGCCTGGGCGAGGAACTTCGGCTCGGGAGAGCTGACCGAGCCGTCCGAAGAACGGCAGGTCACGTTGTAGACCGACCCCTCCTTGGGGTCGTGGTTCTCCCAGCTCGGATCCCCGGCCTCGGGCTGCGGGTTGAGGACGCGGTAGTAGCAGCCGTTGGTGGCGCTGAACCAGCCCAGCTCGGGATCGCTGCAGGCGAGGACCTGGCCGTTCCAGACGCAGAGCCGCGACCCCGACGTGCCCCCGCCGCCGCCATGGCTGCCACCGCCGGAAGGAGCCGGCGTGCTCCCCTGCTGGCCCCCCTCCCTGCAGATGATGTTGATCTCACACTGGGTGGCACCCCCCGTGGGGCCGGGGGGATCGGCCGCCGCCGGCCCCGTCGGTGCCAGGAGTAATCCGGCGAACAGCGGCGTGCCGATCACCAATCGCCGTACCGGCTTCAGCATGTGCGTCCCACCTCCCGCTTGAACTCGTGGATCAGCCAGCGCGTTTGGAACTTTCGCAGGGAAACGGTCGCCACGTACCGGCCGAGCCGGTCGGGCGGGTCCTTCACCGCACGGGTGACGGCGTCCGCCTGGTGCCAGCCGGACACGTCCAGGCAGTCCTCGATCACGGCGGTGTTCGGATCGGCGGTCAGGTCGACGGACTTCACCACCGCGGAACTCCGCGGTTCGCCCGTCATCACCAGCTTGGCGTCGTGCAGTTGCTTGAGATTGACGAGGGCTTCGGTCAGCGCCTTCCCTGAAGCGAAGGTGCCGAATCCGGAACCGTCCGAATCGGTTCGCCCGAACGCCTCCACCTGGGCCTGCCACCAGTCCTGATAGGTACTCAGAGCCGACCTGGCGGCGGCCCCTTCAGGTCCGTCGGTCGGCGCGTTCCCGACGTTTGCCGAACCACCCGAAGGAGGGACCGCCGTCACCCCCGCGACCGTGGGCGCGCTCGTCCCCAGGCGATCGGTGGAACCACCGGACCCGCCGCTCGCGCAGCCGCCCAGCAGCAACGCCAGAACCAGCCCTCCAGCCCCAACCGCCCCAGGGCGCAACACATTTCCGCGCTGCCGCATCGCCCCACCTCGTCGCAGCCGGCCCCGGGTGTGGACCGGGGTCGCCAGAAGAATTCCGCCGTCCCGCCGGCGTTTCCCCGCGAGCATCGATTCTTCGCCAAACCGGGGCTTCACGGCAACACCTACGGCCTCCTGACCTTACGCGGAGGGCGGATCCGTCGGGGCGCTTTCCCGCCACAGCAGGGCCAACAGTTCCTCGGAAAGCGACAATCCGGCCAATGCCCCCCGAACCGCCGCCCGATTGCGCATCAGAAGGCGCCCGCCCTCCGGCGGGACGAGCAGGCGCACACCCGGCGCTTCGTGCTGGTTCGCCGGCGCACCGGCGCCCGCGCCCTCGTGCGGGGCGCCTCCGTCGAGCAGTGCGCCGACGGCGGGTTGCAGTTCGTGCGGTCCGACGGCGGCGGGCGCGCCCGGGACGCCCTGGCTCAGCACGGTGGTGAGCGCCTGGCTGAACGAGCCGGGGCCGCCCGGCAGGACGGCCTCCCGGCCGCGCCGGCCCGGGTGGTAGCGGCCGGGCGCGTGGCGGCCGATCCGGCCCCAGAGCGGGACCCGCGAGTAGCTGAGCAGTTCACCCGCGCCGTCCTCGCCGCCGCCGCGTTCCAGCGCCGCCCAGGTGTCCTTGTCGGCGACCGCGTCGACCAGCAGCAGCGCCTCCTCCTGGTCGCCGTGCACCATCGCGCTGACCACCCAGTCCCAGGCCAGCCCGCGCCGGTAGGCGTTGTCGGCGGTGGAGCCCGCCGTCACCAGGGCGAGCCGGCGCCCGCGCGGGTCGGCCACCAGCTGGCCCACCAGGCAGACCAGCAGCCAGCGGCCCGGGCGGGCGGCCGCCTCCCGGACGGCGGTGAGCATGGTGTTGGCGTCCGCCCCCGGGTCGACCACGGCGACCCGGCT
>NZ_BAAAKJ010000293.1:0-2546 GCF_039527695.1 Kitasatospora putterlickiae | reverse complement strand
CCCCCCGAACCGTTCCGCCGCGTCCGTGCCGACGCGTCCGCTCCGGCACCGCCGCGCGCGCCTCCGGCGCCTCCGGTGGCGCCCTGCGGCTCCCGGCACGCCCGGCGCGCCCCGGTGCCACCGCCGGGCAGGCTACCGCCCCGCGCCGTCACCGCCGGGCTCCAGGTCGCGTTCCGGGGCCGGATCCCGCGTGCGGCCGCGGCGCCCACGCCCCTCCCCCGGTGCCGCCGGGCGGCCGTGGGACGGCCGCAAGGCCCTATCGCCCAGGGACCATGGGCCCTGTCGGCCCGCGCCCGGGAGGGGGACCATCGGACCCATGGACCGTGACGACCCCCTGGAGGAACTCGGCGCGGACACGTGCCTGCGTCTGCTTGGCACCGTGCCCGTCGGACGCGTGGTGTACACCGAGCACGCGCTTCCGGCCGTGCTGCCGGTCTCCTTCGAGGTCACGCCGGAGGGGCGCCTGCTGCTCGCCGTGCGCCGGGGTAGTGCAACCGCGCGCGGGTTGGACGGCACCGTGGTCGCCTTCCAGGCCGACCAGCTGGACCCGGTCACCCGGACCGGCTGGAGCGTGCTGGTGCACGGCCGGGCGGACGTCCTGCGCGACCCGGAGCAGATCCGCCGCGCGCTGGGCTCGGGCCTGCGGCCCTGGGTCGGCGACCCGGACCCGATGTTCGTCTCCCTGGTGCCCGAACTGATCAGCGGCCGCCGGCTGACCACCGCCGGCCGCCCCGTCCCGCACTCCTGAGGTCTTGCCCGGAACCCCCTGACAGGTGACCGGCGAGTAGGCATACTCTGCGGAGTTCAGCCCGTCCCGCCTGCCCCAGGAGTGCCCGTGACGACCACCTTCGCCACCCTCGCCGAGCTGACCGCCGCCGTCGGCACCGAACTGGGCACCAGCCAGTGGCACACCGTCGACCAGGACCGGATCAACCTGTTCGCCGAGGCGACCGGCGACCACCAGTGGATCCACGTCGACCCGCGGCGGGCCAAGGAGACCCCGTTCGGCTCGACCATCGCGCACGGCTACCTCACGATGTCGATGATCCCGGTGCTGGCCAAGGAGTGCTACGACGTCCAGGGCGTGCGGATGGCGCTCAACTACGGCTCGGAGAAGGTCCGCTTCCCCTCGCCGCTGCCGGTCGGGACGGCGATCCGGGCGAAGGCCGAGCTGGTCTCCGCCACCGAGGTGACGGGCGGCGTGCAGGCGGTGGTCCGGTTCACCATCACCAGCGCGGAGAGCGCCAAGCCGCACTGCGTCGCCGAGACGATCACCCGTTTCTACGCCTGATCACGGGGGAAGGCCCCTGGTCGGCGGACGGCGGCCGCCGCTCGCCGGGTCCGGAAGGCCGAGCACGAGTAATCTCCGACGAGATGGTTGTCGTACCGATTCGGCGTTCCGGTCGGTGGTACGCGCCCCGGCATGCCAGGTAACCGTCGCCGTCCTTGGAGGTGCCGTGCCCCGCCCAGCCGCCCCGTGGTACTCCCGCGCCCTCGGCCTGCCCTCGGCCCTCGCCTCCGGCGCGTCCTCCAAGCTCGCCACGCCCCCCGGCCTGGCCGGACTGCCCCGGGCGGCCTGGCACCGGGTCCGGACGGACGCCTTCGGCGCCGAGCCGCGCGGCGAACGGCTGGCCCGGATCCGCCGCTCGCCCCAGTTCGCCGACGGCGCCTTCCGCAACCCCGTCCCGACCCGCCGGATGGTCTCCGCGCGCAGCCCACTGGAGATCGCCCGCGCCCAGCTGACCGCCGACCGCGCCCGGCGGGTGCCGGCCGCCGCCGTGCCGCTGCACCGGCTGCTCCCGGCCGATCTCGCCACGCCGCCCGCCTCCGGCCTGCGGCTCAGCTGGCTCGGCCACGCCACGGTGCTCGCCGAGATCGGCGGCCGCCGGGTGCTGTTCGACCCGGTCTGGGGCGAGCGCTGCTCCCCGTTCTCCTGGACCGGCCCCAAGCGGCTCCACCCGGTGCCGCTGCCGCTCGCCGAACTCGGCCCGGTCGACGTGGTCGTGGTCTCCCACGACCACTACGACCACCTCGACATGGGCACCATCCGGGCGCTGACCGGCACCGGCGCCGTCTTCGCGGTGCCGCTCGGCGTCGGGGCGCACCTGGAGCACTGGGGGGTGCCGGCCGGCCGGATCGTCGAACTCGACTGGTGGGAGTCGGCCGAGGTGGCCGGTCTGACCCTGACCGCCACCCCCGCCCGGCACTACTGCAGCCGCGGCCCGCGCACCAGCCCGCTCTTCCTCTGGGCGTCCTGGGTGGTGGCGGGCGGCGGCCGCACCGTCTTCCACAGCGGGGACACCGGCCACTTCGCCGGCTTCGCCGAGATCGGCCGCCGGCTCGGGCCGTTCGACGCGACCATGATGCAGGTGGGCGCCTACAGCGACTTCTGGCCCGACGTCCACATGACGCCCGAGGAGGGCGTGCGGGCCCACCTCGACCTGCGCGGCGACCTGCTGCTGCCGATCCACTGGTGCACCTTCAACCTCGCCCCGCACCCGTGGGAGGAGCCCGCCGAACGGGTGGTCGCCGCCGCGCGGGCGCGG
>NZ_BAAAKJ010000292.1:10483-18933 GCF_039527695.1 Kitasatospora putterlickiae | reverse complement strand
GGCCTGCTCCAGCTGCTCCGCGCAGTGGAGGCAGTCCCGCTTCCGGCCGGTGTCCCATCCGGACTCGCATCCGGGATCGGAGCAGCCGCGCCGGACCAGGCCGATCCGCACCAGCCAGCCGTACGGGCGGCGGACGTCGGCCGGATCGGCGGTGGCCCAGCGGCGGGCGAGCCGCTCGGCGACCCGGTCGACGTCGCCGGCGTCCTCGATCGCCTGGCCGATCGCCCGGGCGGCCTCCCGCTGCTCCCAGCGGCTCATCCGCTCGGCCAGGCCGAGCGCCTGGGCCAGGACCTGGTAGGCGGCAGCGGTGATCAGCAGCGGGGGCAGGGCAGTTGGCCGTTCCGGCGCAGCCGATGCGCGGCCGGGCCCGGCGGCGGCCTCGCGGGTGCTCGCGGGCGCGCCCGTGACGCGCGGTACGGCGGTATCGGCTACGCCGGACGAGCAACCCCCCACGGGGCGGGGCCTGTTGGAGAGATCTTGTTGGAGGGATCTTGTTCGTCCGGTCGATCCGGCAGGGGTGGTCGCGGTCGATCCGGCAGGGGTGGTGACGGTCGATCCGGCAGGGGTCGCGGCCAGCTCGTCGAGGTCGAACAGGGCGGCCTGGCCGTCGATCTCGGCGTGCGGGGCGGGCGCCGGCGGGGCGCAGCGGCGGCCCTTGGTCTGGCGGGGCTGCGGGAAGTCGAGGAGGAGCTGGGTGGGAACGCCGGGGATCGGGGCGTGGTGGACGGTGTAGCGGGCGGCCCGGCCGGAGGAGTCGGCGCGGCTGATCCAGCCGGCCGAGGTGAGCTCGGCGACCGAGGCGCGGGCCTCCTTCTCACCGACGCCGGCCAGCCTGGCTATCAGGCCCACGCTGGAGGGCTCGTTGAGGTGCGAGCGGACGGCCAGCACGCAGTAGACGGAGAAGTCGGCGCCCGTGAGGGTGTTGCGGGCGTAGGAGCTGACGCACACCCACAGCACGTCCGCGTCGTCCGGGGGCAGGACGAGGACGCGCGCGGACGTGCCGCCGGGGCGCTGGACGGCGCGGACCATGCCCAGTGCCTCGGCGCGGCGCAGCGCCGTGCCGACGGTGTCCGGGTGGAGGTCGAGCGCCTCGGCGAGGGTGCGGTCGGCGGCCCAGCAGTAGCCGTCGCGAAGGCGCGCGTAGTCGCCGGCCAGCGTGACCGCGCGCAGGTGATCGCCCGTCAGCAGCGCCACCCACGGCAGCGGAACCCGGGTCCAGAACGGAGAGGAGACGGAGACGGAGGTGGTGGTGTCGGGCGCCGGGGTCTGCCCGGGGCCGGTGGACGGTGCGGGCTGGACGGCGGCGGCGACGGCGGGCCGCGGCATGGTGCTCCAGATGGTCCAGGGGTGGTGCCGGTGGGCGCGGGACGGTGCCGCCGCGCCCACCGGCCGTACAGAGGCGGGCGCCTACTGCTGCTGGCGGTAGCCGGCGGCGGTGAGCCCGGCGACCAGGTCGTCGACCAGGTCCGGCGGGACGGCGTCGGCGCGGCCTCGGAGCGCGTTCGCGACGGCGCTGCGCACTCGGGCCTCGTGGCCGGCCGGGTCGTCGAACAGCGGGTCCTGCCGGGGGTCGCGCCGGCTGGTGTTGCCCTCGCGGTCGAGGTAGTAGACCGAGGCGGGCGTGATCCCCTTCGGGGCCTTCAGCACGGTCGCGACGGCGATCGACAGGGGGCCGCCCTCGACGTGGCCTTTCGGGGCCTCCACGGTGACGATGACGGCCAAGGTCCCCTTCTTGCCGTGCTCGGAGACGGCGCGGTTCAACTCGCGCAGCTCACGGGAAGCGTCGTCGTGGACGCGGCCGCCCATGTGCTGCACGAGGAAGTCGGCGAACGGCTCGGGGGCGGTGTCGTCCAAGACCTCGCCGGTGTCGGTGTTCAGGCGGGCGGTGGTGCTCATCGGGCGTCCTTGTATCCGGCGGCGATCAGGGCGGTGACGAGGTGCTCGGCGAGGTCCTCCCGCTGGGCCTGCTCGCGGAGCGGGACGGGCCCCGACACCCGCTGGTACGCGCGCATCGCGTCCATCAGCACGGCGTGCAGGCCCGTGGCCGGGGCGGCCGGCGCCGGGCTGCGGGTCTCGGACGCGGCCTGGACCCACTCGTCGTAGTCGGCGAGGTCCATGCCGTTGGTGATCGGGGAGCCGAGCGCGGTCGCGGCGGCGAGCGCGAGGGTGGCGTGCACGCCGGCCTCGGCGACCAGGTGCACGCCGGTCTCGGGCGCGCAGTCGTCGTCCCAGGCCATCAGGAGGCGCTGCTGGGCGAACCGGTAGTGCGCGGGGCCGGTCCAGGACGGAACCTCACCGGTGGCGAGGTCGATAAGTGCGGGAGACATGAGGGTCCTCTCGGGGACGAAGGGGGCAGACGATCAGGTGCGCGGGCCCGGCGACGTGGACCAGGTGCCGGACGGCGGCCGCGCCGAGCGCGGCATCGCGGTGACCACACGGGCAGTCGTAATCCGCGGTCGGGGGCACGCGCGGTCCGTAAGGCGGGCCGGACCCGAACGCGACATGCAGCCCGACGAGGAGGGCGGCGTGAGCCGTGTCCGGGTCCGGGGTCACGGCCGGGCCCGGGCGGCTCTGGGGCCGGGGGCGAGGCCGGCCGGGCGGGCGCGCTCGGCGCGGGCGGCCTGCCTGGCCGCCTCCGCGCGCGCCTGGCGGATCTCGTGGACGAACTGCTCGATCGACCAGGCGCCGAGGCACAGAGCCGCGATGACGCACAGGGCCAGGAGCCAGATCACAGGTCACCGCCGTCCACGGTCGGGCGCAGCTCGGCCAGGGCGATGCCGTACGCCGAGCAGGCGCCGGAGCACCACCAGCGGCCGGGCTCGCGGGATCCGGCGACGCGGGCGTAGATCCAGCCGGGCCTGCCGCCGGTGACGGTGCCGGCCTCGCCGCAGCCCTCGGTCGGGCACGCCCGGCCGGTCGGCCGGGACGGGATCACGGGGCGCTCGCCCGTGAGGCCGCGGTTCCACTCGTGCGCGGACCTCGGCGCCGCCACCGCAGCGCGCTCGCGCTGGTCCGCGTTGTAGACGGCCCGGCACCCGCACGGGTCGCCGTCCGCGATGGCCACCTTGCGGTGGCGGTGCTGGCGGTAGCCGCGCAGCGTGCCGTGCTCGATCGGGCCGAGGGTGCCGGCCATCAGATCTCCTCCGCCGTGCGCCGCAGCCGGATCGGGACGACGTAGTACTCGGTGTTCGCACCATCGGCGGAGAGGTACTCCTCGCCGTCCGGGGCGTCCTCCTCCACCGGCGCCCAGACCATCTGCGCATCCGGCTGCTGGTCGACGGCGTCGAGGAGACAGCGGCCCTGCGCGACCTCTCGGGAGGTGTAGAGGCCGAGCGGCTCGGTGTCCCACTCCGCCCGGTACACCGTCAGCGGCGTGGTCCGCAGCAGGCCGGCCGCCTCCAGCGCCCGCACGATCGCGGCCGGCGTCGGGTCCTGACCCTGCTGCGCCTGGACGACGAGCTCAGCGGTGCGCACGATGTGCTGCTCGCCCGTCACACCGTCACCTCGGCGCGACGCGGCAGGACGATGGTCTCCAGGCTGACGTCGACGCCGTCGATGGTGCACGTCGCGGTCACGTAGGTGTAGCCGTTGCCGTGCACGGTCCGCGCGGTCGGCACGCCGAGCATGGAGGCCCACGCCTCAACGGCGGGGCCGTCGTCCAGCGTGTGCGCGATGACGACAGGCCGAGACGCATGCGGGGTGTTCTCGACGGTGACCGACCGGGGCGCTGGCTGGAGGCGCTCGGTCAGCCGCCGCGCGACGTCGTGCGCGGCGGCGAGCCGCGCGTGCGGGCTGGAGTCGGAGGTGAGCGGCGCCGGCCGCGCCTGGAGGACCTCGATCTGGTGCTGAGCCTCCTGGGCGGCGCGGTCCTGCACGACGATCTCGGCCACCAGCTCCCGCAGCACCGGCAGCACGGTGCGCAGCAGGCGGTTGGCCGTGCGGCGGGTGCGCTGCGACCAGGTGAGCGCGCGGGGCACGATGGCGTCGAGGTCGCCGGTGTAGATGGCGGCGAGGCGCTCCAGCGACGGGGAGCCGTCGGCGGAGCGGATGCCGACGAGGACGGCGACGGCCTGGTCGTGGGTCATGGCGGTCTCGGTCATGCGGTCACCGCCACCGGGGCCGTGACGCGGTACGGCGCGTACGCGGAGATGGTCACGGACACGTCGCCCTGGACGATCGTCAGCTCGTACTCCAGACCGCCGGCCGCGCGGACCGTCGACATCGCGGCGGCCGGGATCGCCTCGCGCCAGACGTTGAGGGCGACGACCGCGTCCGGGCCGACGAACCGGGCCTTGACGGTCCCGTCGGGGTGGATCGTCAACTCGGGCGCCGGCGCCCGCCGGATCGCCGCAGCCTCCAGGAGCCGCAGCCACATCCGTCCGGCGGCGTGCTGCGCCCGGAGCGGGTTGGGGTTGGTACCGTTCTTCACGGGTCCTACTTCCGTTGAGTGGTGGGTAGGGCCGGGCCGCTGCCCCTGGAGTCCAAGCCGGGGAAGGCGGCCCGATCGTTTCTGGCGGCTGCTCAGGCGGCGTGGGCGGCGGTCTTCAGTTCGCGCTTGATGCGACGCGCCTGAGCGGCCCTCAGCGCGAGGTTGCTGAAGTACGCTCGGCGCGCGCTCTCGGCCCGACGGAGCCGCTCCGGCTCGGGCAACACGCCCTCCGGGTCGACCTGCGTTTCGAAGCGCGCCAGCGCGGCGGCGCGCGCCTTGGCCGTGCGGCCCGCCGGGTCGCTCGTGTTCGCCCAGCTGGTGTGGGCCGCGATCTGTGCTCGCAGGGAGCGCTCGGTCTTGGTCATGGCATATGCCCCTTGGCCGGATTGTCCGCGACCGTGGACGCGGACACTTGGTCATCGAACAGCGCTCCGATGTGGACACCGAGGAGTTCCGCGATGCGATCAGCGGTGCGCTGGTCCACGGTGGGGCGGGCGCCGGTGAGGAGGGCTCCGGCCTTCGAGCGACTTACGCCAGCCCCGGAGGCGAGGTCCCTGACCTGGAGGGACTTGCCGCCCGGGGCGCGCCGCATGAGGCGTCGCAGTAGGTCGGGGTCGGCTAGGCGGAGCCTGTGGTCGAGCATCGAGACACCTCGCGTTGCTGTCCGCGTCCGTGGACGCGGACAGTTAAGCACAGCGCTTGTGCGAGTGTCCACGATCGCGGACAGCTCAAGTTTTGGTCATGTCTGGGTACCGGGGAAGCGTCCGTGTCCGTGGACGTGGACAATGTGTCCATCGGTTGGTGCCTGCGGGGCGCTGACCTCGGTAGATGCCAGGAACACCCGATCCGGGGCGTGGACATCTGGCGGTTAAGGGGCTCACATGACTAGGCGAGACCAGCTCACCGCACTGGTGCAAGAGCAGGTTGGGGCAGGGAAGCGCTTCTCGCTGCGCGCGTTCGTCGAAGTCGCAGTAGACCCTGAGACCGGATATCAGCCGGGCAAGACCCTCATCGGGAAGATCACCCAGGGACTCACGTTCGAGGTGAGTCCCCAGTTGATCTCCGCCCTCGCAGCCGGCCTTGGCCTCCCTCGCGAAGAGGTGGTGCGTGCGGCCGCCGTCCAGTTTCTGGGATACGAGGTGACGGACCCCACCGGGGGAGGGGTCGAGGGGGCAACCGTTCGGGTGGCTCGCGAGCCGAACGCTCAGCCTGGCGTGGGCCCCATGTTGCAGCAGTTTCTTGACGAGGAACTTGGCGACGCAAGCGGCCGCTAACGTGACGCGTGTCACAAAGAGGAAACGATTGCTCCGGTTTTGAACATTCGCACGTGGGAGGGCTGCGACCCGACGGGACGTGCGCGTAGTGTGGGGCCGCCTCGTGCAACTCGCACGCCTGTTCGAAGGGTGAAGCATGCCCTCGTCCAGGCGGAGACAAGGGGGTCAGATGACCGATGTGACCATCCGCTACCGGCCGCTCGACGCGGGGGAGCCCGCTGCCCTGCTTGAGACGCCGGAGCGCGTCATCATCGCAATCGACCCTGCGGACCCGGAAGCGGGTCTTCGCGCGCTCACCGCCCTCGTCCAGGAGCGCTTTGACTCCGGCGCTTGGAAGCGGAACCAGGAGCCCCCCGCCTCGGCAGGATGAGGCGAGGGGCCAGGGCCCCGGCTACCGCTCGTGCAGGCGGTCGCCGGGGCTCAGCTGTCGGTGCTCCTGGCGGGCCCGCTCGCCGGCCGCCGAGGCCCCGTAGCGGGTCAGCATTTGCCGGGACCGCCACCCCGTGATCCTCATCAACGCGTCTTCGTTGCCGCCGTTCAACTTCCACTGGTGCGCGAAGGTGTGGCGGAACTGGTGGGGGTGGATGTGCGGGAGGCCGGCCGCCTTGGCCCGGCGTTCGATGATGTCGGCGATCCCCCACTTCAGCATGCGCCGCTTCGTCTTCACGCCGATCCACAGCGGGTCCGTGTCGACCAGCGCGCGCCCGATGTGCTTGGCGTACGCGCGGAAGTAGCGGTCCACCGCCTGCACCGTCTGCCGGCCGATGGGGACCTTTCGCTCGCGGCCCCCCTTCCCGATGACGGTGAGCTCCAGGACGTCGAGGTCGATGTGCTGCACATCCCGGACGGTCAGCTCACTGAGTCGCACTCCGGTGTCGATGAAAATGCACACCAATGCGTAGTCGCGCCGCGACTCAAAGTCCTTGCCCGAGCACTCCTTGATGAGCCGCTTGAGGGCGTCGTCGGGCAGGACAGGAACTGCCTTCTCGGGTACGACGGGGGCCTGCATCGTCCGCATGGGCGAGCGGTCGATCTCCTCCTCGTTGAGCAGCCAGGTGAAGAAGGTCTTGAGGCTGCGGAACGCCTGGTGTGCGTTCCCCGGGCTGGTCCGCTCCAGCAGAGCGGTGATGTGCGCCTCGACGTGCTCGCGGTGGATTTCCTCAAGCTCGGTTGGGGCGGGCTTCGAGTCCTTGTCAGGGGGCTCGTACGAGAGCAGGAAGGCCGCGAGGTCGGCGCCGGCCCGCTCGTAGATTTTGATCGTGTTCACGCTCAGGTTCCGCGAGCGGAGCGAGCGTATCCAGGAGGCGACGAGGGGGCGGAGGTCGTAGGGCTGGGGGGCGTCGGGGGGCAGGAACGCGAGGGTGGTGGTGTCTGCCATGACGTCACGCTAGGTGACGGAGCCCGTTTTGCATAGGCGGTTGGCCTGTTACCGCTGTGCTAGGCGCTTCGCCGAAGACTCTCCGAAGAAGTGCCAGTTCAGGCGCTGTTTGCGCCCCCAGCAGGATTCGAACCTGCGACCTACCGCTTAGAAGGCGGGTGCTCTATCCGCTGAGCTATGGGGGCGGGACGGGCTGCGCCCGGATGGGCGCGACCGCTGCCGGGACCGGGCGGTGGGCGTGTGGCGCCCGCTGTCCGCTCCCGTGCCTGAGGGTTGGGTGTGGGGGTTGGCGGGGCCCCTGCCCTGTCGGGGACAGGATAAGGGTGTCCCGTTCCTCGGCCGGGTGTTGCGACACCGCCGTTGGTGTGTCGGCCTCGGTGGAGCGGTCCGATAATCGCAGGTGAAGGCCGTGAGTGCAGCGGTCTGGAGGTGTTCCGCGCCGGACGTTGTGCACTCGTTACGGGGCTGTCTGCCCACCCGTTATGGATTCGGCACGGAGAAAGCGGCGCCGCCGAGGCCGGCATCGACGCGGGTGGGGGGCCGCATTCGGGTTCGTTCGGTCGGATGACGTGCGCCAACGGTCGGCGGGGCCACCCGTGGGGGTGTCCCGGGGCGGCGGGGCGGCCAGGGGTTTCTTGTCATGGACCCGAAAGGTTTGGGTGTGATGGTCGCACAAAGGCTGAAATTCACCCCTGTGGGGGACAAGGTTTTTCCACAGGGCCGAGTTGTCCACAGGATTTCGGATCTCCCTGGTGAGCATTTCCCGGGAAGCGCACTCTCAACGCGCACCGGTCGATTCCGTACGGTGCATCCGAGAGAGCGGAGCGTGCTGTGAACGAGACCCAGGTGACGGTGATCGGGAATGTCGCCACCGAGGTGACGTACACCCAGACCCCCGGCGGGGTGCCGGTGGCCAACTTCCGGCTGGCGTCGACCGAGCGGCGCTACGACCGGGCGCGGGACGGCTGGGTCGACGGCGAGACGCAGTGGGTGACGGTGACGGCCTGGCGGGCGCTGGCGGGTCACCTGATCCATTCGCTGTCGAAGGGCGATCCGGTGGTGGTGAGCGGGAGGCTGAGGGTCCGGGAGTGGACGGAGGGGGAGGCGAAGCGGAGCCGGGTCGAGATCGACGCGCGGTCGGTCGGACACGATCTGAGCCGTGGGACGGCGAGGTTCAGCTGGGCGCCGGGTGTGCGGAGCGGCTCTCCGGGCGGATCCGGGGCCGGTGGCGCGACCGCCGGCGGGGGCGGGGGTGGCGCCGGGAGCGGGGCCGGGCCGGACGAGGCGCCGGGAGCGGCCGGGGCGGCGTTCGGCGAGGCGGTGCCCGGGTGGATCGTGGACGCCCTGCGCGGTCGGCGGGCGGGCGCGG
>NZ_BAAAKJ010000292.1:8532-10475 GCF_039527695.1 Kitasatospora putterlickiae | reverse complement strand
CGTCGGCGCGGCGGCGGACGGGGAGGGCGGGGGTGACGCCTAGCCGCCCGGGAGATGTCCGGTCGGCGGTATCACTGTCGACAAATATGCGAATCGAGAAGGGTGTTGCGACCCGCACGCGCAATCCCGCTCCGGTTTGCGGAATGATCCCGAAATTCTGGCTGACCGTCAGCTTGTGGAGACACCGGGGTGGTTGATAACGATACGGATACGGAATCGTCCTGATTTCGCATGAGGGTTTCCGGGCCTCTGACGCTTCATAGGATGCGTCTGGTTCACATCATGAAGCAGCGCCACAGGGGGCGCGGCAAGCAAGGCGGGCTGCCCATCGGCATGGCCCGGCCCGGAGGGATCCCAGATGTTGCAGAGGCAGGGGCGGACGCTTCCCCGCATCACTACTGTCATGCTCGCGACCAGCGTTGCGCTGGCCGGGGGCCTGTTCGCGGCCGGTGCGGCGACCGCGGCGGACGCCCCCGGCGGGGCCGTCACGGCAGTGATCCAGCCGACCCTGATGAGCGAGGAGATCGCCATCGAGGGCGGCCACTCCATCCAGGGCGGCCTCTTCACCCTCAGGACGCCCGACGGCGAGATCAAGACGTACTGCATCGACATCGACCACCCGGTCGACATCACGAGCGGTGTCGAGTACCAGGAGTCCGACTGGAAGTCGAGCTCGCTCGGCCGCCCGGAGAAGGCCGAGGACGCCTCCAAGATCCGCTGGATCCTGGAGAACTCCTACCCGCAGGTCACCGACCTCAAGAAGCTGGCCACCGACGCCGGCGTCAAGGGCGAGCTGACCAAGGAGGACGCCGCCGCCGGCACCCAGGCCGCGATCTGGAAGTTCTCCGACGGCAAGAACGCCACCCCGGTCGACGCCGAGGCCAAGCAGCTGCGCGACTACCTCGTCAGCGAGAAGAACAAGGGCATCGCCGCCGAGCCCAAGCCCTCGCTGAGCCTCGCCCCGGACTCGGTGGCGGGCAAGCCGGGCGGCAAGCTCGGTCCGTTCACCATCAACTCCAGCGCCAACGAGGTGAAGCTCGCCGTCTCCGGCGACTCCGCCGACACGGTCAAGCTGGTCGACAAGGACGGCAAGGACGTCAGCGCCCTGGCCGGCCCGGTCGCCAAGGACACCCAGCTGTTCCTGGACGTGCCCGCGGGCACCCCGGACGGCACGGCCACCGTCAACGCCTCCGCCGAGACCGTCGTGCCCAGCGGCCGCGTCTTCCTCAGCAAGGGCTACACCCCGGAGAAGCACAGCCAGACCATGATCCTCGCCGGCTCGACCAAGCTCGGCGTCAAGGACTCCGTGAAGGCGACCTGGGTGGCGGGCAAGGGCCCGCTGGTCGACAGCACCGCGGCCGTCGAGTGCGTCGCCAACGGCGTCAAGGTCTCCGTCACCAACGGCGGCGACGAGGCGGCCACCGTCTCGGTGAAGCCGGGCAAGGACCTCACCGTCCAGCCGAACAAGACCGAGACCGTGGTCGTCAAGGTCGCCGAGGACACCGCCTACGACATCACGGTGACCGGCCCGAACAGCTACTCCAAGAACTTCAAGGGCATCCTGGACTGCCAGACCGCGAGCGTGGGAACGCCGAGCCCCTCGGCCACCCCGACCACGGCCAAGCCGACCACCGCCAAGCCGACCACCCCGGCCCCGACCACCACCACCACGAAGCCGGCGACCCCGAGCGCCACCCCGTCGGCCACCGCCAGCGCCACCACCGCCGCCCCGCTCCCCGCGCCGCCGAGCACCGCCCCCGGCACCACCGGCGGCCTGGCCCAGACCGGTAGCAGCGACGCCACCCCGGTCATCGCCGCCGTCGCCGGCGGTCTGGTCGTGGCCGGCGGTGCCGCGGTCTTCCTGCTGCGCCGCCGCCGCGGTGGCGACGCCGCCTGAGGCGGCACCCGGACCACGGCCCGCTAGGGCGTGATCCGGCGGCATT
>NZ_BAAAKJ010000292.1:0-8484 GCF_039527695.1 Kitasatospora putterlickiae | reverse complement strand
GCCGGGCCGCGCCGTGTCCGCGATACCCCTGCGGGGCACCGGCGGAGGGGGACCCGGCGGTTCGGGGCTCCGGGCCGGGTGCGGCACAATGGAAGGCTGCAAGCCGAATTACTCCCGACGACGCCGGAGCGATCTCACGTGGCGGAATACATCTACACGATGCGCAAGGTGCGCAAGGCGCACGGAGACAAGGTCATCCTTGACGACGTGACGCTCAGCTTCCTCCCCGGGGCGAAGATCGGCGTCGTGGGCCCCAACGGTGCCGGTAAGTCCACCGTGCTGAAGATGATGGCCGGCCTGGAGCAGCCCTCCAACGGCGACGCCTTCCTCTCGCCGGGCTTCACCGTCGGCATGCTGCTCCAGGAGCCGCCGCTCGACGAGTCCAAGACCGTCCTGGAGAACGTCGAGGACGGCGTCAAGGAGATCAAGGGGAAGCTCAACCGCTTCAACGAGATCGCCGAGCTGATGGCCACCGACTACTCGGACGCGCTGCTCGACGAGATGGGCAAGCTCCAGGAGGACCTGGACCACGCCGAGGCCTGGGACCTCGACGCCCAGCTGGAGCAGGCCATGGACGCCCTGGGCTGCCCGCCCGGCGACTGGCCGGTCACCAAGCTCTCCGGTGGCGAGAAGCGCCGCGTCGCGCTCTGCAAGCTGCTGCTGGAGGCCCCCGACCTGCTGCTGCTCGACGAGCCCACCAACCACCTGGACGCCGAGTCGGTGAACTGGCTGGAGCAGCACCTGGAGAAGTACAAGGGCACCGTCGTCGCCGTCACCCACGACCGGTACTTCCTGGACAACGTCGCCGAGTGGATCCTGGAGCTCGACCGCGGCCGCGCCTACCCGTACGAGGGCAACTACTCCACCTACCTGGAGACCAAGCAGTCCCGTCTCAAGGTCGAGGGCCAGAAGGACGCCAAGCGCGCCAAGCGGCTCAAGGAAGAGCTGGAGTGGGTCCGCTCCAACGCCAAGGGCCGCCAGGCCAAGTCCAAGGCGCGACTGGCCCGCTACGAGGAGATGGCGGCCGAGGCCGACAAGATGCGGAAGCTGGACTTCGAGGAGATCCAGATCCCGCCGGGCCCGCGTCTGGGCAGCGTCGTCATCGAGGTCGAGAACCTCAACAAGGCCTTCGGCGAGAAGGTCCTGATCGACGACCTCAGCTTCACCCTGCCGCGCAACGGCATCGTCGGCATCATCGGCCCGAACGGCGCCGGCAAGACCACCCTGTTCAAGATGCTCCAGGACCTGGAGACCCCGGACAGCGGCACGGTCAAGGTCGGCGAGACGGTCAAGATCAGCTACGTCGACCAGAGCCGCGCCAACATCGACCCGAAGAAGACCCTCTGGGAGGTCGTCTCCGACGGTCTGGACTGGATCAACGTCGGCCAGGTCGAGATGCCGTCCCGCGCCTACGTCTCGGCGTTCGGCTTCAAGGGCCCGGACCAGCAGAAGCCGGCCGGCGTGCTCTCCGGCGGTGAGCGCAACCGCCTCAACCTGGCGCTCACCCTGAAGCAGGGCGGCAACCTGCTGCTCCTCGACGAGCCCACCAACGACCTCGACGTCGAGACCCTCTCCTCGCTGGAGAACGCGCTGCTGGAGTTCCCCGGCTGCGCCGTGGTCATCTCGCACGACCGCTGGTTCCTGGACCGGGTCGCCACCCACATCCTCGCCTACGAGGGCGAGAGCAAGTGGTTCTGGTTCGAGGGCAACTTCGAGTCGTACGAGAAGAACAAGGTCGAGCGGCTCGGAGCGGACGCGGCCCGTCCGCACCGCGCCACCTACAAGAAGCTGACCCGCGGCTGACACCCAGTCGTGACGACGGCGCGGCAGGCCGCCCGCCCCGTGGAGGGCGGCCTGCCGGGCCGACGCCCGACCGGCACCCACCGCCGGCGGGCACCGGACGTCGAGGAGAACCCGTGGCACGTCACATCTACGCCTGCCCGCTGCGCTGGTCCGACATGGACGCGTTCGGGCACGTCAACAACGTGGTCTTCCTGCGCTACCTGGAGGAGGCCCGGATCGACTTCATGTTCACCCAGGCCGCCGAGGCCGGCGCCGGCGAGTTCGCGGGCGGTTCGGTGGTGGCCCGCCACGAGATCGACTACAAGCGCCCGCTGGTGCACCGGCCCGAGCCGGTCACCATCGAGACCTGGGTGACCAGGATCGGCGGCGCCTCGCTGACCGTCTCCTACGAGATCAAGGACACCGCCGCGGACGGCACCGAGACCGTCTACGTCCGGGCGTCCACCGTGGTCGTGCCCTACGACCTCGCCGAGGGCCGGCCGCGCCGGATCAGCGCGGTGGAGCGGGAGTTCCTGGAGCGCTTCATGGACGAGGAGCCGGCCGTCGCGGTCTGACCGCGCCGCCTCCCGTACCCGTCCCCGTACGCCCGCCGCCCGGATGTGAGCCCAAGCGTTGAACAGCACCGCAGCCCTCGCCCTCGCCGACACCGGGGAGGCCGCCGACCTGGCCGCCTTCCTGGTCCGCCTGCTGCGCTTCGACAAGGCGGCGGCGGTCCGGCTGCAGGGCGTGCCCCGGCCGGACGGCGGCGGCGTCCTGGCCGTCTTCGGGCGGCTGCCGCTGGGCGGTTCGGGCGCGCTGGCGGTACGCACCGCGCGGCTGGCCCGCCTGGACGGGCCGCTCGACCTGACCGTGTCGGCCGGTCAGCTGCTGGACGGCGTGGACGCGGTGGCCGACGCCATCGCGCTGCCCGCCCCGGTCACCGGGCCCGCCTGGGCCGGGCTGCTGCCGCCGCGCACCGGCTGGCGACCGGTCGGCACCCCGCCCACCGCCCAGGTGCGGCTCGAAGTGGCGGCCGCCGTGCGGGAGTTCCGCGAGCGCAGCGAGGCCGTCCCGGCACACCACCGGACCCGCGCCGTCCTGGACGCGCTGGCCGACGAGATCTGGTCGCGCCCGGTGTCGGTACTGCCCGAGCTGCCGCTGCGCGCCGCCCACGCGGCCCAGGTGATCGGCTTCCTGGCCCCGCAGGGCCCGCTGACCGTGCACCGGGCCGGCGGCTGGCTGCGGCTGTCCGCCCCGGCGGGCTCGGTGGCGGTCCGGACGGCGGCCGCGCCCGGCGCGGGGCTCGGGCTCAGCCCGCTCGCCTGACGCGCCGGCGGCGACGCCCCGGTCAGCCCTCGGTGTTGATCATCGAGGCGGCGGCGTAGGTGAGGTACTCCCAGAGCTGCCGCTCGGCGTCCTCCGGCAGGCCCAGCTCGTCGAGCGCCACCCGCATGTGCTTCAGCCAGGCGTCGTGCGCCGCCCGGTCCACCTTGAACGGCACGTGCCGCATCCGCAGCCGGGGGTGGCCGCGCTGCTCGCTGTAGGTGCGCGGGCCGCCCCAGTACTGGATCAGGAAGAGCGCGAACCGCTCCTCGGCCGGCCCGAGGTCCTCCTCCGGGTACATCGGCCGGAGCAACTCGTCCTCCGCCACGCCCTGGTAGAACCGGTGGACCAGCCGCCGGAAGGTCGGTTCGCCGCCGACCTGCTCGAAGAAGGTCTCCTCGCTGAGCGTGCCACGCCGGATCTCGTTCACCCGACCATGGTCGCAGACGGCGGCGGGGCCGTACACCGGGACCCGGGAACCAGGTCCGTGGTCGTACGACCCCGCGTGGCGTCGCTCAGTTCTCCCAGCGGAACAGCTTCCAGGAGACGCCGGTCAGCACGGCCGCGAAGAGCAGCAGTCCGCCCATGGTCGGCAGCGCGTCCATCACGCCGCCGCCCCGGGAGAGCACCGACTGGGCCGAGGTGACCAGGTGCTTCAGCGGCAGCGCCTCGGAGATCGCCTTGAGCCAGCCCGGCATGTCCTCGGTCGGGAAGAACGAGCCGGACAGGAACGACATCGGCAGCACGATGACCTGCGCGAGGCCGTTGGCGGCCTCCTCGGTCCTGGCGATCGAGCCGACCAGCAGGCCGATCGACATGAAGGCGACGGTCCCGCAGATCACCAGCGGGATCACCAGCCACCAGTCGCCGGTCAGTTTCAGCCCGAAGAACGGCAGGGTGGCGAGGACCAGGAAGATCGTGGTCTGGGCGAGCGCGGTCAGCACCGAGACGGCGACCCGGGAGGCGACGATCGATCCGACGCTCACCGGGGCGAGCCGCAGCCGGAGCAGCACCTTGTTCTTCCGCCAGCCGACCAGGGTCAGCGAGGCGCTGAACACCGCGCCGGTGGCCACCGCGAAGCCCAGCAGGCCGGGGGTGAGGAACTGGATCGCCTTGAGCGAGCCGTCCTCGACCTGGCTGCTCTCCAGGGTGTAGGCGGGGGCCTTGCCGCTGTCGGCCTGGTTGGCCTGCTGGACCACGGAGTTGACGATGCCCTGGACGGTTCCGGCGCGGACCTGGTCGGCGGCGCTGTAGCGCACCACCACCGTGCCGTCCGGGCCCTCCTTGATCATGGCGTCCAGGTCGCCCTTGCGGACCTTCTCCAGCGCGGCGGCCTCGTCGTCGCTCCTGGTGATGCTCAGCACCTGCTCCAGACCGGCCCGGGCCTCGCCCTGGACCGAGTCCAGCAGCCGCACGGCGCCGATCTGCTCGACCTTGGCGTGCTGGGTGGTGGCCCCCTTGAGCAGGGTGCCGAAGAGCAGCAGGAACATCACCGGGAAGAGCAGCACGAAGAACAGCGCGGTGCGGTCGCGGACGAAGGCGACCAGCATCACCCGGGAGAGGCTGGCGAAGGCGGAGACCCGCTCGCGCCCGGCGGGGGCCGGGGGCGTGCCGCCCGGCGCGGGGGCGGCCGCGGGCGCCGCCGTGGTGGGCTCGGTGCTCATGCGCGGTACTCCCGTCCGGTGAGCTGGAGGAAGACGTCCTCCAGGGTGGCGCCGCGGACCTCCAGGCCGCGCAGCGCGTTCCGCTCGGCGAGCACGGAGAGCACCGGTGCGGGCAGGCGGGTGGACAGCGACAGCGAGACGCCGTCGTCCTCCAGCGAGGTGATCTCCGCCCCGGCGGCGGCGAACAGCCCGCGCGCGGTGTCCAGGGCCAGCAGGCCGGACTCCACGCTGATCCGGACGGTGTCGTCGATCTCGCGGACCAGCGCGGCGGGCGCCCCGGTCCGCAGGATCCGGCCGTGGTCCATCACCGAGACGCGGTCGCAGAGCACCTCGGCCTCGTCCAGGTAGTGGGTGGTCAGCACGACGGTGCGGCCCTCGGCGTTGATGTCGCGCAGCAGGTCCCAGAGGTTGCGGCGGGCCTGCGGGTCGAGGCCGGTGGTCGGCTCGTCCAGGAAGACCAGTTCCGGACCGTGGACCAGGGCGCAGGCGATCGAGAGGCGCTGGGCCTGGCCGCCTGACATCTTGTCGGTCATCACCCCGGCCGACTCGGTCAGGCCGACCCGTTCCAGCATCGCGTCGGCGCGCTTGGGGCCGACGCCGTAGAAGGAGCCGAAGGTGCGGATGGTCTCCCGCGCGGTGAGCTTGTTGAAGAAGGCGGAGGCCTGGAACTGCACGCCGATGCGCGGCAGCAGCTTGGGATTGCGCGGCCAGGGGGCCATGCCCAGCAGCTCGATCCGGCCCTCGTCCGGCTCGCGGATGCCCTCCAGGATCTCCAGTGTGGTGGTCTTCCCGGCGCCGTTCGGCCCGAGGATTCCATAGAATTCGCCGGTCCCGACGGTGAGTGACACCCCGTCGACGGCCTGCACGTCCCCGTACCGCTGACGGATGCCGTCGGCGGATATTGCAGCAGTCATAAGGACCGAGCCTAGGGGCGGCAGGCCGTCGTGAGGAGTTGTCCGAGCATCATTTGATGATCATTTTTACAACGGTGTCGAAGGCCCGACGGGTCAGGCGCGGTGCACGGTGATCGTGGTCCAGGCGCCGATGTGGATCCGGTCGCCGTCGTTCAGCGGGATCGCGGTGTGCGCGGCGATCGGCTCCGCGCCGCCGTTCACCGTGGTGCCGTTGGTGGAGTCCTGGTCGACCAGCACCCAGCCGCCGTCCGGCTGCTCCGCCAGCAGGGCGTGCTGGTGCGAGGCGCCCGGGTCCTCCGGCGCGACCGAGAGGTCGATCTCCGGCACCGTGCCGCGGTGCTGGCTGCGCCGGCCGATCCGCAGCTGGCCGCGCCCGGTCAGCGGGATCCGCCGCTCGGGGCAGTACGGCGGGAAGAACAGGCCGGCCGCCTCCGGACCGCTGCGGGTCATCATCGCGGTGAAGTACTCGCGGTCGGCCGCGATCACCGCGAACCAGGTGGTCCGCACCGGCTCGGCCGGCGGGCCCTGCGGGGGCGCCGGCGGGGCCAGGTGGAACGAGGTGCCGAACTCGTCGCCGCGCCGGGCCGGGCCGGGCTGGGCGTAGACCGGGCCGGAGTCCTCGCGCGGGTGCGGCGTGCCGTACGGCCCGGGGGCCGGCTGCTCGACCGGGGCCGGTGCCGGTGCCGGGGCCTGCTGGGCCTGGGCCGGCGGCGGGTACCCGTAGCCGGCGGGCGCGGTGGACTGCGGCGGCAGCGGCGGGGCTTCACCGGGGTGCTGGCCCTGGTACTGGCCCAGGTACTGGCCTTGGTGCTGGCCCTGGTGCGGGGCGGCCGGGGCCTCCGGCGCGCCGCCGTACGCGGCCGGGATGTTCAGCGGACCGGGGGCGGGCGGCGGCGCGGGGGCGGCCGGGAAGGGCTGCGGGGCGCGCTGCGGCGCCGAGAGGTCGTAGTCGTAGCCGCACTCCTCGCAGAACCGCCCGGTCTGCGGGCTGCGGCAGATCGGGCAGACCGCCAGGCCCTCGGTGAGGTCGGGGAAGCCCTGCGGGGCCGACGG
This sequence comes from Kitasatospora putterlickiae, assembly GCF_039527695.1. Taxonomy (NCBI): domain Bacteria; kingdom Bacillati; phylum Actinomycetota; class Actinomycetes; order Kitasatosporales; family Streptomycetaceae; genus Kitasatospora; species Kitasatospora putterlickiae. The sequence continues at coordinate 1,748 of NZ_BAAAKJ010000292.1, read as the reverse complement.
CGGGGGCGGCGGCACTGCTCCGGGAGGCGGCATCGCGCCCGGGGGGAGCGTGGCCCCGTACGGGGCGCCGGGTGCGCCGGGTGCGCCGTGCGCTCCCGGGTGACCGGGCGCGCCGTGGTGCGCGCCGGGCGGTGGCGGCAGCGGCTGCGGCGGCGTCATCGGAAAACCGCAGAAGTCGCACCAGTCCTCGGCCTGCGACTCATGGCCCCTCGGGCAGATCGGCATCAGGTCCCCCCTCAATTCCAGCCCGGCCGGGGCTGAGCCCGGCCGTTTCGCGGCCCGGTCGGTGCTTCGGCGGTTGCTTCGGCGGTCACTTCTTCACACGGACGGTCTTGGTCGACCGGGTCTCGATGATCATCGAGTCGGCCTCGCTCACGTTCTTACGGAACCGAACGGTACCCTCCTTCGGGTCCACCACGTCCACCACCTTCTGCAGCAGCCGGTAGGTGCCCTCGTTTCCGGTCGCGTGCGCGATCCGCACGGCGGCGCCGAGCCTGGCGGTGGCCCGGTGGACGTCCCCCGCGCGGTGCGCCTCCATGCCCTCCCGGACGGCCTCGGCGAGCTCCGCCTGGCCGGTGTAGTGGGCGACCTGCGGACTGATCCGGGTGGACGAGGCGAGGTCGTCCGTCCAGACCGCCTTGACCAGGCCCTGCGACAGCACCTCGGGCATCCCCCCGGCGACCGACGGCGGCAGGACCAGGCTCACCCGGGCGGCCAGCATCTCGTTGCCGACGGCCGCGGCCGGCACCTCCACGCAGACGTGGTAGTCGCGGCTCTCGTCGCCCCACGAGCCGGTCGGGTAGTCGCCGGCCCGCGGCCCGGCCTCGGAGCGGCGCGCGGTGAGGTCCTCCAGCGAGGGGGCGACCTGCTTGACGAACCTGACCACCGCGTTGGCGGGCGTCCAGATCCGCAGCGCGACATCGGCGACCTGCTTGCCCATCGCGCCGGCCATCATCGAGCGGAAGTCCTCGGCCAGGCCGGACGGCTCCGGGACGATGTCGACGGTGCCGAGCAGCGCGGAGGAGATCCGGCGCAGCTCGTCCACCCGCCAGTCGGTGCCCACGCCCCGGCAGTCGGCGGTGAAGCGGCCGGTGGCCCGGCCGATCGCGAGTTCCAGTTCGGCGGCGCTCTCGTGCTCGTTGTTGCCGTCGGTCAGCAGGATGGCGTGCCGGATCGGGATGTCGGGGCGGGTGAGGAAGAGCTGGTCGGCCTTGGTGAGCCAGCTGCCCATCGCGGTGCCGCCGGCCGCGGTGAGCCGGCGCAGTGACTCCTTGGCCCGGGCGCGGGTGTCCGTCGAGGCGACGGCGAGGGTGCCGTCGCCGGGGAAGACCTCGCGGGCCTCGTGGGTGCCGGCGACCACGGCGAAGGCGACGCCGTCACGGATGGTGTCGATGGCGGCGGCGGTGGCCTCGCGGGCGCCGCGCAGCTTGCTCGACGGGTAGTCCATCGAGCCGGAGCAGTCCACCAGCACCACCACGGCGGCGGACTGCCCGTCACCGCCGCCCGCCGCGGCGTCGGTGACGCCGAGCGGCCGGCCGCCGGAGGTGCCGCCGCCGGTCGCGGTCACGGTGACGATGGCGTTCACTTCGCGGGCGCCGTCCGCGAGGTACTCGTTCTGGAAGATCTCCACGTCGAACCTGGGCAGGTTCGGCTTCGCCAGTGTTGCCATGGGCCGGTGGCTCCCGTCGGGTGGTCGGTTGGTGCGGGGGCGGCTGTGCTCGGAGGTCGGGTGGCCGCCGGGTGGGGGC
>NZ_BAAAKJ010000291.1:6553-6865 GCF_039527695.1 Kitasatospora putterlickiae | reverse complement strand
CCCGCCCGCCCGGTCGCGCTGCCCGCGACCGCGGTGCCGGCGGGCAGGGTGGTGGCGTAGCCGTTGTTCTCGCAGACGAAGAGCACCGGCAGGCGCCACATCGCGGCCAGGTTGAGCGACTCCAGCAGCACGCCCTGGTTGAGCGCGCCGTCGCCGAAGAAGGCGACCGCGACCGCGTCCGAGCCCGCCCGCTGGTCGGCCCACGCGGCGCCGACCGCGATCGGCGCGCCGGCGCCGACGATGCCGTTGGCGCCGAGGATGCCCAGCCTCAGGTCGGCGGCGTGCATCGAGCCGCCCCGGCCGCGGTTGGAG
>NZ_BAAAKJ010000291.1:4599-6544 GCF_039527695.1 Kitasatospora putterlickiae | reverse complement strand
CCGCCGACCCGCCCGGCCAGCTCGGCCAGCAGCCGGGCCGGGTCGAGACCCCGGGCCAGCACGTGGCCGTGCCCGCGGTGGGTGGAGGCGAGCCGGTCGCCCGCCCGCAGCGCGGCGCAGACGCCGACCGCGACGGCCTCCTGCCCGATGTACGGGTGGATGCCGCCGGTGATCACCCCGGACTTCACCAGGTCGAGCCCGCGCTCCTCGAAGGAGCGGATCAGCCGCAGCATCCGGTACCGCCGCTCGGGCGTGTCGAGCGCGGCGACGACGGGCGCGTCCGTGGTGGCGGCCGCGTGCGCGACGGCGGGTGCGCCAGGGGTCACAGCGCGCCCTGCCACACCGTCGGGCAGAACCGCGGGTCGGCGTAGTCGGGCCGTCCGTCGGCGGTGCGCCGCACCAGCACGTCGTGGTTGTAGACGACCGTCTCGCCGTCCGTCCGGGTGGCGCGCTGGTAGGTGTTGCCGCCGTCCTGGAGGTGCAGCGAGACCGCCCGGCGCGGGAAGGAGGCCAGGTTGGGGCCGCTGCCGTGGTAGGTGAGGCAGTGGTGGAAGCTGACGTGGCCGCGCGGGATGATCATCGGGACCTTGCGGACCTCGGTCCCGTTGTACGCCGCGTTGGCGTCCAGGATCGAGTCCAGCTCGGAGTTGTCGCGGTCGGCGAAGTGCCGGGTGGAGTCCTCCTCGGAGGGAAGCTCCTTCCACAGGTGGCTGCCGTCCACCATGGTGATGGTGCCGTTCTCCTCGGCGCAGTCGTGGAACGGCAGGAAGGCGGTGAGCATCCGCTCCGAGGTCGACGTCTGCCAGTAGTGCTTGTCGAAGTGCCACGGCACCTGGTTGCTTGGCTCGCCCGGCACCGGGGGCTTGTAGATCAGGGTGGCCTGGAAGATCCGGATCTGCTCGGCCTCGGCGAGCAGCGCGGCGACGGCGCCCAGCAGCGGCTTGCGCAGGATCGCGCCGATCGCGTCGCTCTCGTAGTGCACGTAGTCGTTGTGGCGCTGGACCGGCCCGTGCGAGGGCTCCCAGGAGGCCAGCCGCGGCGGGCGGACCGGCAGGGTGTGGTCGCGGTGGCCCTCGTAGTACAGGTCGGTGGCGGCCTGCAGGGCGTCCAGCTCCTCGTCGCTGAACAGCTTGCGGGACAGGTACCAGCCGTGCTCCAGGTAGCCGGCCACCTCCTCGGGGGTGGGCAGCAGCGCACGCTCGGCCTCGGTGAGGGTGAACTCTGGTGCGGTGGTCATGGGGGACGGGCCTCCTGTGGTGGTGAGGGCTCGGGGTGGACGGGCCTGGGGCTTGTCTGACCATTCGCGTCGCATCAGCGCGCGGCGGGAACCGTCAGACAGGCCCTAGACGCCGGCGGCGGCGCGCTGGCGCTCGACGGCCTCGTAGAGGGCCTTGATGTTGGCGGTGCCGAAGGTGCCGGCCCCCTGGCGCTCGATCAGTTCCACGAAGTACGTCCGGCGCGGGTGGGTGGAGCGGGCGAAGATCTGGAACAGCTGTCCGCCGTGGTCCTGGTCGACCAGCACGTCCAGCTCGCGCAGCGTCTCCACCGGGATGGCGGTGCCGCCGAGCCGCTCGGCGAGCGCGTCGTAGTAGGTGCCGGGCGTGGTCAGGAACGCCACGCCGCGCTCGCGGACGGTGCGGACGGCGGTGGCGATGTCACCCGTGCGGAACGCCAGGTGCTGGACGCCGGCGCCGTCGTGGTCGGCGAGGAAGGTGTCGATCTGGCCGGGCCGGCGGGTGGTGTCGGGCTCGATCAGGGTGAAGGTGACCTCACCGGAGGCGCTCTGCACCACGCTGGAGTCCATCGCCTGCTCGCCGACCTCGATGTACTCGCCGAAGATGCGGTGCATGCCGAGCGCGGCCTCGCAGAACTTCACCGCGTCCGCCAGCCCGCCGGCCGGCAGGCAGATCGCGGCGTGGTCGAGGGCGTCCAGCAGCGGCGGGGT
>NZ_BAAAKJ010000291.1:0-4578 GCF_039527695.1 Kitasatospora putterlickiae | reverse complement strand
GCCCCCGGCGGCGGGCGCGGGCGCGGCCGGCGCCTCCGGGACGAACCGCAGGGCGGTGTCGCCGAAGCCGGCCACCAGCCCGCCGGCCCGGTCCAGCACCCGCGCGCCGTGCCGCTCGGCGCGGTCCAGGGCGGCCTGCGGGTCGGGGCAGGAGAGCGCGAGGGCCGCGACGCCCTCGCCGTGCCGGGCGGCGTAGCGGGCCACCGGGTGCGCCGGATCGCCGGCGGAGCGCAGCAGGAACCGGATGCCGCCCTGGTGGACCAGGACGGTGCGCGCGCCGGTGGACTCGGCGGCGGCGAGCTGCTCCGGATCGGGTGTCGCGATGGTGAAGCCGTAGTCGGCGCTGAGCCCCGCCGCGGCGGCGTCGGCGTCGGCGCAGTGGTACTCGACGTGGGCGATGGACTGGATGGACAACGGGATCTCCCCGGGGGATGGCGAGTTGACGACTGGCCTGGCACGGAGGTCCGCGCCGCTGGTGGGCGTCAGCGGGTGGACGGGGTGGAGGCGGGCTCGAAGATCAGGCTGAGGTTGTGCCCGCCGAAGGCGAAGGCGTTGCTCAGGGCGGCGGTGAGCGGGACGGTTCGGGCCGCGCCCCGGACGTGGTCCAGGTCGCAGGCCGGGTCCGGCTCGACGAGGTTGACGGTCGGTGGCAGCGTCCCCCGGGCCACCGCGAGCGCGGTGACCGCCGCCTCCAACGCGCCCGCCGCGCCCAGGAGGTGGCCGGTGGCGCCCTTGGTGGAGCTGACCGCAGGGCGGTGCTCGCCGAAGACGGCGTTGAGTGCCGCGCTCTCGGCGACGTCGCCGAGCTTGGTGCCGGTGCCGTGGGCGTTGACGTAGCCGATGTCGCGGGCCGCCAGGCCCGCGTTGGCGAGCGCGGCGCGCATCGCGTCGGCGGCGCCCGCGCCGTCGGGCCGCGGCATGGTCGGGTGGTGGGCGTCGGTGGAGGCGCCCCAGCCGGTGAGGTCGGCGTAGCCGGCGGCGCCGCGGGCGGCGGCGTGCTCGGGGCTCTCCAGCACCAGGACGGCACTGCCCTCGCCCAGCACGAAGCCGTTGCGCCGGCGGTCGAAGGGCCGGCTCGACTCCGCGGGGTCGTCCCAGCCGGAGGACAGCGCGCGGGCGTTGGTGAACGCGGCGGCGATCGTCGGGTGCAGCGAGGACTCGGTGCCGCCGCACACCACGACGTCCGCGTCGCCGGCGCGGATCAGCCGCAGCCCCTCGGCGACGGCCTGGGCGCCGGCCGCGCAGGCCGTCACGATGGCCGTGCTGAAGCCGCGGATCCCGTGCTTGATGGCGATCCGGGCGGTGGCCATGTTGGAGAGCATGCCGGGCAGCAGGTACGGGCTGACGCCGGGCCGGCCGCGTTCGAGACGCCGGTGGGACTGCTGCTCGAAGGTCTCCAGGCCGCCGCCGCCGGTGGCCAGCACCACGGCGGTGCGGTGCGGGTCGGCGTCCTGGCCGACCACCAGGCCGGCGTCGGCGAGCGCGTCGTCGGCGGCGGCCAGCGCGAGCAGCACGAAGCGGTCCACGCAGCGGGTCTCGGTGGGCGGCAGCACCTCGCGGCCGTCCACCGCCGGGGCGATGCCGGCCGAGGTCAGCCAGCCGTGGGCGGCGTGGCCCTCGGGCAGGGCGCGGATGCCGGTGCGGCCGGCGGTGAGCGCGTCGAAGACCTCGGCGGGCTTGCGGCCGAGCGGGGTGACCAGGCCGATGCCGGTGACCACGGCGCCCGGGCGGCGGGCGGTGCTCACGCGCCCACCCCCGCGACGACCGCGTCCAGGTAGCGCTGGCGCAGCAGGACCTTGCGGACCTTGCCGGTGGGGCCGAGCGGGATGTCGTCCCCGGCCACCACGACGACCTGGCGGACGGTGGCCGCGGCGGCCTCGTCCAGGGCTGCGGTGACGGCCTTGGTGCGGTCGGCGGCCGGGTCGGCGCCGGCGGCCAGGATCAGCAGCACGTCGGTGACCACCCGCGCGCCGTCGCGCACCGCGACCACCGTGCAGTCCAGCACGTCGGGGCAGGCGGCCAGCACCCGCTCCTCCGACATCGCGGTGAACAGCCGCTTGCCGTCGCCGAGTTCGACGGAGTCGACGGCGCGGTCCACGTGGTAGTAGTAGCCCTCCTCGTCCCGGTACATGAGGTCGCCGGTGAGGAAGCGCCCGCGCAGCCGGGTGCGGTAGGTGGTGGCCGAGTCGTTCCAGTAGCCGAGCGCCAGGGTCGGCGAGGTGGTGGCGAGTTCGCCGACCTCGCCGGGGCCGAGCGGTTCGCCGTCCGGGCCGACCAGCTCGCAGTCGACGAAGGCGTGCGGGCGCCCGACGCAGCGGCCGTAGCGCTCGGTGCCGGGGCCGTGGGTGATGAAGAAGTGCGAGTGGCCCATCTCGGTGGAGCCGAGGCCGTCCACGAACAGCGAACCCGGCACCCGGACCCGGCCCTCGCGGGTGACCGATTCGCGGCTGCCGGCGGCGACCAGACGGCGGATGTGCACCTCGTGGGCGCAGTCGCCGGTGTTCCACCAGAGCGCGACCGAACCCAACTCCCGGGCGGCCAGGTCGTGGTGGGCGAGGTCGGCCCAGGTGGCGGCGAAGCCGATCACGCCGCTGGGACGCCACTGCTCGATCGCGTCCAGCACGCCGGCGCCGGACTGGCTGGAGAGCACGGCGAGTTGGGTGTGCGAGGCGAGCGCGAGGTTGACCGCGATCAGGGTGGCGGCGTGCGGGGCGGGCAGCGCGCTGAGCATCCGCTCCTGGCCCTGCGGGCGGGGCAGCCGGGCGCGGTGGCGGATCGCCGCGTACAGGCTCGCGTGCGAGTGCACCACGGCCTTGGGCATGCCGGTGGTCCCGGAGGAGTGGGTGATTGCGACCGGGTCGCCGGCCCAGTGCCGGTAGGGCTCGGGGGCGGCCTCGGGGTCGCCGGCGCCGAGGGTGGCGATCTCGGGCAGCGCGGGGGCGCCGGTCTCGTGGCCGGCCAGCGCGGCCAGGTGCGGAGCGTCGGCGAGGACGCCGACCGGGCCGAGCTTGGCGATGTAGCGGGCGGCCCGCTCGCCGTCCAGGTTGGGGTTGAGCAGCGCGGGGATGGCGCCCAGCCGGGCCAGGGCGAGGAAGGCGAGCACGTGGTCGGCGGCGTCGCTCGCGTACACCACGACCGGGTCGCGCCGGCCGATGCCGAGGGCGTGCAGCGCGGCGGCCCGGGCGCGGACGGCGCGGTCCAGCTCGGCGAGGGTGAAGGGCTGCCAGGCGGCGTGGTCGTCCACCGGGGTGTCGAAGGTCAGCAGCGGCTCGTCGAGGCCGTGGCCGAGCGCGAGGCGGCTGGTGAGGACGTTTCCGGCGCCGACGGCCGGGTCGTCCGCCAGCAGGGTGCGGATACTGCGGATGCTCACGGGGTGGTCCCTCCCGGGGTACGGGCGTGCGGGGCGTGCTGCGGCGGGACGCGGCGGGTGGGGGACCGCTCGCGCCGGTGGTGCGCAGGGTGGGTCTTCGGCGGGTCGGGGTCGGTCGGGTGGACGGGGGGTCGGGGGGTCGGGCGGTGGTGCCGGTCAGGTGGTGGCGGGTCAGGCGGTGGCGGGTCAGGCGGTGGTGACCAGCAGGGCCACCGCCCGGTCGCCGCCGTGGGCCCGCCCGTCGCCGTCGGCCTGTTCGGCGGCGATGACCAGGACCTGCTCGGCGTCGCCGTCGGCGAGCAGCAGCTCCGCCAGGTCGAGCGCGTCCTGCGGGACCCGTCCCGGTGGCGGGGCCTGCGCCGGACTGATCGCCACCACCGGGCCGGTCAGGCCCCAGCGGGCGGCGATGTGGCCGAGGACGGCGTTCGGGTTGGACTGGAAGAACAGCAGCGGGGGCATCCGCCGGCCGGTGTCGGCGGCGGCCTCGTCGATGGCGCGGGCGGTGGCCCGGTCACCGGAGGCGCTGGCCAGCAGCAGGGCGGTGCGGCCGGATCCCGGGTCCGCGCCGCGGCGGGCGCGCAGACAGCGTTCGGCGGTCTCGGCCACCAGGGGGTTGAAGGAGGAGGCGGCGAAGCCGGGCAGCGGGGGGAGCGGCTCGGGCTCGCGGGCGTCGGGATCGGGCCAGGCGGCCTCGGCGAGGATGCGCAGCGCGGTCATCGGGCGGCCACCAGGAGCGCGGTGTTGGCGCCGCCGAAGGCGGAGTTGAGGGTGAGCGCGTAGCGCGGCCGGGCGGCGCGCGGGCCGTCGAGCACGAGGTCCAGGCCGATGTCCGGGTCCGGGCCCAGCCAGCCGGCGTTGACCGGCAACAGGCCTTCGGTCAACGCCCCGATGGTGACAACGAGTTCGAGCAGCGCCGAGGCCTCCAGGGCATGGCCGTGCACGGCCTTGCTGGAACTGACCGGCAGCCGCGCGGTGTGCCCGCCGAAGACCCGGTGCAGCGCCTTGGCCTCGGCGAGGTCGGACATCGGCGAGCCGGTGCCGTTGGCGTTGACGTAGCCGACCTCGGCCGGGTCGACGCCGGCCCGGTCCAGTGCGGCCCGCACGGCGCGGGCCACGCCGTCGCCCTCGGGTTCGGGGCGGCAGACGTGGTGGGCGTCGCCGGTGCGGCCCCAGCCGGTGTAGACCTCGTCGAAGATCAGCACGATGTC
>NZ_BAAAKJ010000290.1:8525-14547 GCF_039527695.1 Kitasatospora putterlickiae | reverse complement strand
ACTCCGGCCTTGGTTGGGGTGGTGGTGGTGCGCAGTGGTCCTCGCTCGGGCGGAGATCGACTTCAAGTACGCGCTCGGGCTGGAACTCGGCGATCCTGGCTTCGACTTCTCAGCGCACTCGGAGTTCCAGGACCCGCCGGTCGAGGCAGGAACAGAACCCCGCAGCTCCGTTCTCGTGCCTCCCCGCGCGTCCGGCGGTCCGCCCGGTTGGACCCGGAGTTCCTGACGAGCACGCCCGACCTCGCGGCGGTGGTGGCCGGGGCCGTGGACGACGGGCGCGACGTGTTCCAACACATCCCATGTGAATGGAAGGCAGTGAGAGAATGGGCGAGTTCACTTCCGAGGCCGCCGAGGCGCTGAAGGTCGCGGAGGCCACCTGCGGGCCGCTGGAGCTGGAGGAGATCACCAACCGGCGAGGATCGGCCGTCTGGAAGGCCACCGGTCCACGGGGTGCGGCGAGCATCAAGATCGGCACCGGCGAAGCCGCCGAGGTCACCGCGCGTGAAGCCTCGGTGCTGGACCAGCTGCCCGGCTACACCGTGACGGCCGGGCGCTTCGACAACGGCGTCTGGTACGTCACCCCGTGGCTGTCCGGGCCGTCCACCTGGCACGTGTTCCGCCCCGTACGCAAGGGCGATGGCGGGCGGGACGAAGCGCTCGCCGGTGCGGTCGCACTGTGCCTCGCCGTGACGGACCTCCACTCGGGAGGATGGGTGCACGGCGACCTCCAGCCCCAGCACGGCATCCACGGCGAGGGCGGGACGGTGCGTCTGCTCGACTTCGCCTGGTCCCGGAAGGCCGACGCGACACCGTGGACGAGGTTCGACGGCACGATGATCCACCTCACCGCCCCCGAGTTGGCCGAGCGGATCATCTCCGGCCCCCAGCCCGTCACCACGACACGGTCCGCCGACGTCTACGCCCTCGCCGGAACCCTGTGGACCTGCGTCACGGGCAGGTGGCCACTGGACTACGAGGCCGCCGGACTCGGCGGGAGCGAAAGTGTGGAGGAGCTTCGCCGGGCCATCGCCGCCAAGGCCGTCCCGTTGGACACCGCGACGCCGTGGCCCGCCCTTCAGGACATGCTGCGCCCCGTTCTGCTGGGCGGGCCGACGGACCGGCCGACCGCCGCCGAGCTGGCCGATCTGGTGAAAGCGGTCGGAGAGTGATCACACTGCGGGAGCTGACCCCGGAGGACGCCGACGCGCTCCAAGGCATCTACAGCCCGGAATCGACCAGGTTCCTGGGACGGGGACCCATGAGTGACACCGAAGCTCGCCGAGTTGCAGGTGAGGCTGTGGCCGCCGGGACTCGCTCCCCGCACACGGTCTACACCCTGGGCCTCGACCTCGACCACGACTTGATCGGAATCATCAGACTTCACCTGGATCGTCCTGTCACCGCGCTCAGCTACATCCTGCGCGCGGACACCTGGGGAATGGGATACCCCACCGACGCGGTCCGTAGGATGCTCGCGCTGGGCTTCGGCAGCCTCGGGCTGCCCGAGATCCAGGCCAAGCACCACCCGGGCAATCCGGCCTCCGGCCGCGTCCTCCTCAAGACGGGCTTCGTCTCGACCGGCGAGTACGCCGGATTCAGCACCTATGCCATCCGGCAATCCGTCCCGCGCGTACCCACCGGATCCGTGCCGGGCCACCCGCCCGGCACGGAATGACCTCGAACCGGCCGACGCTCTTCGGCGCCCCCGACCGTGCACCCCTCGCGTCGAGCTGACCCGGAGGCCCGTCGGCTGCTTCCATGGGCGGATGTCCGAGACACCTTCGCCGCTTCTTCCGCCGCCCGCCGAGGTGCTTGGGGTGCGCCGCATCCGGCTCGTCGAAGTGCCCATGCCCCACCTCGCCGTCGAGGAGCGGCGGGCCCGGGACCGGGTCTGGGCGGAGATGGTCCTGGCCAATCCCACACTCTTCGACGGCCCGGTGGTCGCCTGCGCCGGCACCTCATGGCCCAGACCCGGCGAACTCCACGTCTCCTGGTCCCGCGTGACCTACCGGCACTACGCCCTCCGCCGGGTCACCACGGCCACCGCCCCGACCGCCTCCCTCTCCGTGAGCGTCCTCCAACCCACCGACGACGGACGGGTGCTGGTCGGCCGGATGTCCCCCTCCACGGCCGCCCCCGGGCGGTGNCCCCCGTCGAACCCCCGCCCGACGGCGAGCGCCTGGACCTCGCCGCCCTGCGTCGCAACGCCGTCCGCGAGCTGGCCGAGGAGACCGGGGTGCCCACCGCGCCGAACGACTTGACGCTCTGGGCCGTCACCCGGGGCCGCTACGGCAGCGTCGGCGTGCTGTTCCTCGCCCCGCCGTTGTCCGAACCGGAGTTGCGCGAGCGCTTCACCGCCCTCGCGCCACCCGAGCGGGAGCTGGTCGAGCTGGCCTTCGTCCGCTCCCCCGTCGACCTGCCGGGCCTCCTCGGCCCGCACGCCGACTACCTGGCCCCCGTCCTCCACCGGTTCAGGCGTACTGCGCCCCGTTGAGGACGTTGCAGGCGTCGTCGCGGTAGCAGGAGCTCACCGCCCACCACTTGCCCCAAGAACGGTCCGCCGCCGGCGCCCCGTCCAGTCCGACGCAGTTGTCGATCCGTGCGGTGGTCGGCTGCTCGCGGCCGGCCACCGCGCCAGAACGTGTGCTCGCCTTGGCCTCCTTCTTCATCGGGATCCCGATGACGCGCGCGTAGGTGTTGATGTCCCGGCTGAACCCGATGCCGGTGGCCCCGACGACGTCCGCGATGTGCCGGCCGTTCTTCGCGTTCAGCACGATGAACCGATGTCGCCCCGCGAGGCGGGCGCGTCGACCCAGACGCTCGTGCCGACTTGGTGCCGCCAGCTTGGAAGTGACACGTCGACAACGCGCCAACGACCGGCACGCGGAGTCGGCACCCCCGCAGAATGGGGCCATGAAGCTCCCCGCCCTTCCCTCCCAAGTCCCCTGGCACGACACGGACTTGACCGTCTTCCCGTACGCGGCCCGGGTCGACGGCCGGTGGTGGATCCTGCGGCTCAACGGCTTTCCCGACCATCCGCTCTACACCCTGTTCATCGACGCCGAGGTCGGCGGCGACCTGGAGGACGCCCCGGCCACCTGGTGGCTGAGGGCCCCGGCGACACGCCCCGTCCTCAGCGCGCCGGAGCGTGCGGAGGTGCTCCGGCTCATGGCCGGCCTCGGCCCGTACGGCGCGGAAGCCGGCACCCCGTGCACCGGCGACTGGTGTACCTGTTCCGTCCTCACCGACGAGTGGGCCGCCCGGCCCAAGGCCGCTCCGCCGCCACCCTGAGGGTCGACCCTGGTGGGCTGGGTCGTCTACGTTGGGCTGTCACCGAGCGAGGAGTTGGCGATGCGTCATGCGGGGGAACGGCCGTCGACCCGGCTCGCCGACTTCGGGGCCGTGGCGACCCGGCTGGCGCTGCTGAGCGACCGGCGGCTCGGGGAGGTGGTGNNNNCGCCACCCCGCTCGGGTCCGGAGTCGGAGGCCGGTGCGCCGCCCTGGAGGTCGACGGGACGCGGGTGTTCGTCAAGAAGGTGCCGCTGACGGAACTGGAGACCCGGCCGGAGAACGTCCGCTCCACGGCCAACCTCTTCGGCCTGCCCGCCTTCTACCACTACGGGATCGGCTCGGCCGGGTTCGGCGCCTGGCGGGAGCTGGCCGTCCACAGCATGACCACTCACTGGGTGCTCGGCGGGGAGCACGACGGCTTCCCCCTGATGTACCACTGGCGCGTGCTGCCCGACACCGCGCCCGAGGGGCTCATGGACTTTCTCGGCGGTGTCGACGGCGCCGTCGCCCACTGGGACGGCTCCCCCGCCGTGCGCGAGCGGCTGGAGGCCATCGGGCGGGCCGGCCACAGTCTGGTGCTCTTCCTGGAACACGTGCCGCAGACGCTCACCGCGTGGCTGCGGGAGGCGTCCCCCGACGCGTACGCGTGGGCGGACGAGGCCGTGACGCGGGGCGCGGCGTTCATGCGCTCGCGCGGCCTGGTGCACTTCGACGCCCACTTCGACAACCTCCTCACCGACGGCCGGCGGGTCTACTTCGCCGACTTCGGGCTCGCTCTGAGCGCGGACTTCGAACTCTCGCCGGACGAACGGCGGTTCCTCACCGACCACCGCGCCTACGACCGCGACTACACGGCCGCCCACCTGCTCCGCCACCACCTCCTCAACCGCTACCGGGGCGACACGGGGGCGTCCGTCTTCCTGGAGCGCTGGCTGGCCGGCGAGCGGCCCGGCGGCATCCCGACGGAGGCCGCGGCGCTCGTCGACCGGCACGCCCGGACCGCCGTCGTCCTGGCCGGCTTCCAGCACCGGCTCCTCAAGGAGAGCAAGCGCACGCCGTACCCGGCCGCCGAACTCGACCGCGTCACGGCGTCCGCCGGATAGCCGCTGCCCTGCCGCGATCACGCGACGGTATGGCCCACCGCGCCGGAGTGGGAAGTCGGACCCGCCGACTTTCCACTCCGGGGGCAGAGCAGCAGGGGGTCAGTCGGCGTTTCCGGGCGGGCCGGTGTGGAGGCGTTCCCAGAGGCGGGCCAGGTGTGTGTGCAGGGTTTCCTCGGCCTCCTCGGTGGTCAGGTGGCCGATGAGCACATGGCTGGTCAGGCCGTCGGTGAGGGCGAGTAGGGACCGGGCCTCGCGCTGTGGGTCGGGCGTCAAAGCGGCGTCACCGCCGGCCTCCGCGATGAGGCGGCTGAGGAGGTCCTGGAGAGCGGCGTAGCTGGTCCTGAGTTTGGCGGCGAGCGGCTCGCTGACGGCGGCCCGGGCGACGAACGCGAGCCAGACCCGTGCCTCGGCGCGGTGCTCCCTGCGGAGCAGGGCGACCTCGGTGGCCGCGTGCCCCAGGGCCGAGGCGGCCGACTGGGCCGGGCTGCCGGCCAGGCGGGCCCGGGCGCGTTCGGTGATGCGCTCGCCGACGTGGTCGACGGCGAACAGGAGCATCTCCTCCTTGGTGCGGAAGCAGCGCTGCACGGCGCCCAGGGAGACCTCCGCGCGGGTGGCGACGTCGCGCATGGTCACCGCCTCGGGTCCGTGTTCGTCGACGAGGAGGCAGACGGCCTCGGCGATCCGCCGGCGTCGGCTCTCGTAGTCCACCTGCTTGGGCATGGTCGGGCGCCTCCTTATTCCGATACAAGCGTATCGGTTCTGGGCTATGGTTCCGGCACGAGCACTCCGACACCCGAACGGGGAGGACACGATCGTGCGGGACACCCTCTGGACGATGACCGCCGCCGCCCAGGCCGAGGCGGTCCGCAACGGCGACGTCTCGGCCGTCGAACTGGTCGACAGCCACCTCGACCGCATCGCCGACGTCAACCCGCGGGTCAACGCGGTCACCCAGCTGATGGCCGAACGCGCCCGCGAGGCCGCGGCGCGGACGGACGCGCGCCGGGCCGCGGGTGAGGAGCTGGGGCCGCTGGCAGGGGTCCCGTTCACCGTGAAGGAGACCACCGCCGTCGAAGGCGTGCCGACCACGATGGGACTCCCCCGCTTCCGCGACCTGGTGGCGACGGCCGACGCGCCCCCGGTGGCCCGGCTGCGCGCCGCCGGAGCCGTACCGATCGGGCACAGCAACATGCCCACCCTGGTCCTCGCCGGAATGCACAGCCGCAGCGAACTGTTCGGCGACACCGTCAACCCGTGGGACCCCGGCCGGACTCCGGGAGGCAGCAGCGGCGGCGACGCGGTGGCCGTCGCCACCGGCATGGCCGCGCTCGGGCTCGGCAACGACTCCGGCGGATCCGTACGCGTCCCGGGCTCGTTCTGCGGCGTGGCGGCCCTGAACCCCACCGCCGGGCGGTTCCCCGCCGACCACCGCCTGCCCGGCGCGGGCGACCCCGGACCGGCCACCCAACTGCTGGTCAAGGACGGGCCCCTGGCGCGCGGCATCGCCGACCTGCGACTGGCCTACGAGGCGCTGGCCGGAACCGACCCCCGGGACCCGAGGGCCGTCCCGGTGCCCGTCCGCGGTGAACCGCTGCCGGGACCGGTGAAGGTCGCGGTCGTCGCCGACC
>NZ_BAAAKJ010000290.1:1656-8496 GCF_039527695.1 Kitasatospora putterlickiae | reverse complement strand
CACGGCGTCCACCCCACCGTCCGCGGCGCCGTCGAGGCCCCGGCCGACGCGCTGCGGGACGCCGGGTACGACGTGCGGGAGGTCGCGGACGTGCCACGGCTGGACGAGGCGGTCGACGCGTACCACCGGATCGTCGCGACCGAATTCGCCCCGACCTGGCCCGTGGTGCGGACACTGCTCGGCGAGGGCGGCGACCGCTTCATCCAGATGACGATGGAGAAGACCCCGCCCGCGACCGCGGCGGAGTTCACGCACCTGATGGGCGTCTGGCTGGGCATCCGCCGCTCCTGGGCGGAGTTCCTCGACGCGTACCCGCTGCTGCTCGGACCGGTGTTCACGGAGCCGCCCGTGGAGCCGGGCCTGGAGTCACGCGACCTGGCCGGACGGGAACGCGTCGGCTCGGCCATGCGTCTGTGCACGGCGACCAGCTTCGCGGGCGTCCCCGGGGTCGCCGTGCCGACCGGAGTGGCCGACGGCCTGCCGACCGGCGTGCAGGTCATCGGGCGCGCGTTCCGGGAGGACCTGTGCCTCGACGCCGCCCAGGCGGTGGAGGACCGCCTCGGAGTCCTCACACCGATCGATCCGCGCCCCGGCCCGTGATCACGAACCCTTCGGGCCGTCGTCGGCCGGGCGGCACAGGTTGAGGCTGAAGGCGGCCTGGCACTCCGTCCGGGCCGGCACGACGCCCGTGCCACGGACGCCCTGGAAGAGGCTGACCAGCACGACGACGGCCAGGGCCACCTTGACCGCACCGGTCAGCGCGCCGGTGAACTTCGCGGCGTGGAAGCGGCGGTAGGCGTAGAGGAGCCCGGCGACCGCGGCGATGAGGGCGGAGAAGCTGAGGTAGTTGTAGGCGGTGATCCGACCGTTCTCGCGGACCAGGCTCTCGCTCTTGAAGTCGAGCAGCACGGGAACGATCGCCACGACGGCGGCCGCCAGGCCGACTCTGACGGCAAGGCTGCGCCCACGGATGTAGTCGAACACGGTTTCCCCCCATGATCTTTGCGGTGAAGGGGAGGACGCTCGGTCCCCGCGCGCGGTTCCGGCCGCGAAAATTCCGGGCCGCGCCGTCCGTTCGGGGGCAGAATCGGCCCCATGGTGGACATGGAGGCGTTCCGGGAGGCGGTCACCGCGTGGGCGGCCGGCGGCCCCGGCGGGCCGGCGGGCGAGGCGGCGGAGCGGTCGGGCGTGCGGACGGCGGTGCTGGTGGAGGGGCCGAGCGACCTCGCCGCCGTCGACACGCTGGCCGCGCGCCGGGGGCGGGACCTGGCCGCCGAGGGGGTGTGCGTCGTCTCGATGGGCGGGGCGATGAACGTCGCCCGCTACGCCGGCCTGCTCGGGCCGCCGGGGCTGGGGCTGCGGCTGACCGGGCTCTGCGACGAGAACGAACAGGGCTTCTACCAGCGCGGGCTGGAGCGCGCCGGGGCGCCGGGGGACGGCTTCTTCGTGTGCGTGGCGGACCTGGAGGAGGAGCTGATCCGCGCGCTCGGCGTGGCGCGGGTGGAGGAGATCGTCGAGGCCGAGGGGGACCTGCCGGCCTGGCAGACCTTCGTCCGCCAGCCCGCGCACCAGGGCGGGGTGGCGGAACGGCAGTTGCGGCGGTTCATGGGGACGAAGTCGGGGCGGAAGATCCGCTACGGGCACCTGCTGGTGGAGGCGCTGGAGCACGAGCCGGCGCCGCTGCGCGCGCTGCTGGCGGCGCTGTGAGCGGGGCGGCGTCGTCGGTTCAGGGCGGTCGGCGGCGGTAGGGGCAGAGGCCGGCGTTCGAGCCGACGAGGACCACGCCGCGGGCCTCGCGGAGGTGGCCACCGCGAGGCCCGCCGAGCCCACGCCCGGCGATCAGGTCCCGTACTGGCGCCGCGTGTGGTGGCGAAACGGTTGCACCGGCGGCCTGTTGGGGCGGTTTCGCCGGTGCCGCGGGTCAGAACTCGACGGCGTCCAGGTGGTAGGTGGTGTCGACGACGAAGCCGCCCGCGTTCGCCTTGACGGAGAGCACGTACTGGCCGGGCGCCAGCGGGTCGAGGGCGCACCACAGGCCCCAGGCGACGCGCGGGATGCCGGTGGCCAGGAACCGCTTCGAGGCGAACTCGTGCACCTTCAGCGGGACGCCGTTGAGCGTCGCCTCGGCCTGGGAGGCCTCGACCCGCCAGGGGGCGGCGGAGAGGCCGAGGGCGACGCGCTGGGTGTTGAAGACGGGGAAGAAGACCGGGGTGCCGGCGGCGATCGGGCAGCGGCGCACGACGCGGCCGCCGTAGGTGCCGGCCAGGAACCAGACGTCGGAGGGCTGGCGCCAGCCGGCGAACTCGCCGGTGGTGTCGGCGACGGGGCTGCGCTCCACCGGCGCGGACAGCGCCCACTTCCACCAGCGTGCCGCGAGCTCCGCGCCCCGGCGGGGGTCCACGGTGTCGGCACCGGTCTCGGGGGAGACGGCCTCGCCCACGTCAGCTCCTTCGGGTCCACGCGCGCACCGCTCATCGGTTCGCGCAGCGACCCTATCCGGTGCGGGCCGGGCCCTCCCGCGCGGGAGGGCCCGGGGTCTCAGGGCTCCAGGCGGTGGACGGTGATCTCGTACTGGTCGACCGCGCCCTCCCAGCTGATGACCACGTCGTCGTCCTCGTCCTCGCCGTCCCCGTCGTCGTCCCCCTCGCCGTCCTCGCCGTCCGCGCCGTAGAGAGCCAGCGCGAGATCGTGGGACTCCGGGTCGCAGAACGCGGCCAGGTAGTCCCGCAGCGCCGGGTCCGCCACCTCGGCGACGTGCTCGTGGGCCTCGTCGTCCACCTCGTCGGCGGAGTCGCCGAGGCCGCGCGGCATCAGCTCGGGCGAGGTGGCGGCGGTCAGGCCGGTGGCGGCGAGCAGGGCGTCGAGCAGGGTGTCCCCGGAGGCCAGCCGGACCCGCCAGAGCGTCCACAGGTCCCCGGGCAGCCCGGGCGAGGCGAGGTCGACGCCGTGCCGCTCCGCGATCCGCCCGAGGTCCGCGCCCAGCAGGGCGCCGTTCCACCGCCCGTGCCCGGCCTCCTCGACGGCGGCGGCCAGTTCGGCGGCGAAGGCGGCGAGTTCGGCGGGCAGCCCCCTCGATTCGACGTGGAACAGCGAACGGCTCGCGTCGAAGACCAGGGCCGTCTCGTCGAGGTCACCGGGAGGGGTGAGCAGCAGGTGGTCCTGGGCGACCGTCTCCTCCCCCGCGAGCACGGCCCGCCCGACCCACCGCGGGTCCCGGTCCAGCTCGGTCTCGGCGAGGAAGTTGCCGCTGTAGTAGGCCCCGTACCGGGCCTTCCCGTCGTACTCGGCGAGCGGCCGCCCGAGCACCTCCCCGAAGGCCTGGGCGAGCGTGGCCTCCCACTCCTCGGAGCGAACGGCCGGGGTGTCGTCATGAAGCGTCATGCCGGGAGTACAGCACGCCCAACCGACAACGTCCGCCCGGGGGTTGGCTCAGCGGCTGTGGTTCTTGAGGATCTCGGCGATGGACTCGAACGTCTCAAGGCTCATGTGCGGCCGGTCATCCGGTGGCGCGGACGTAGATGTCGGCGGCGCCGGGGAGGCCGGCGGGGTCGGGGGCGACGTAGACGCGGCGGGCGAGGGTCGGAGCCGGGGTCGGGGTCGGGGTCGGGGTGATGGTGGGGGTCGACTCGGGGGTCGGGGTGGGGGTCGGCGTGGCGGTGGGGGTCTCCTCCGGGGCGGGGTCGGGGTCCGGCTCGGCTTCGGAGGCCTGGGCGACGTGTTCGGCGGGTTCCGAGAGGACGGGCTCGCTTTCCGGGGCGGGGGTCTCCTCGGGGACGGCGTTCGCGGTCGGCGACGGGGAGACGGACGGGGAGACGGTCGGAACCGCGGCCGTGGCGGACGGCTTGACGGTCGGCGTGACGGTCGGGGTCGCGGTCGGGGTCGCGGTCGGGACGGGCGCGCCGACCTCGTGGGCCTCGGCCGGTTCGTCGCCTCCCAGGGCCTCCGCGAGGTCGGCGGGCAGGGGGGCGAGGGCGCCGGGGGCCGCGAGGTCGTAGGTGCGCAGGAAGTCGCCGACACCGACCTCGCGCCCGCCGGAGAGCCGGTAGTGCAGGTAGGCGACCGGCAGGCCGTCCGGGGTGCGCGTGTAGACGGCGCCCACCGGGACGTAGTAGCGGCCCGCGCCCGGGTGTTGGGAGGGGTGGAGGCCCGCCAGCAGTTCGGCGCGGTCGCGGTCGGTCTCGATCGCGCCGCGCCCGATGGTCAGCGCGTTGACGCCCCGGACGGCCAGGGCGGCCAGCACCGACACGAAGATCACCAAGCCGATCGCGACCGTGCGGCGCAGCACGGGCCTGCCGTGCAGCGCCGGCCACGAGTCACTGGTCGCGCGTTCCCCCGACAGCCCGCGATCGGGCCCTCGTTGCCTCACTGTTCCTGCTCCCCCGGTCCGTCGTCGTGGCGGCGCGACGCGGCGCGGCCACTCATAGTGCTCGACGTGGACCCTACGCGCCGAGTTCCGCCCGGGACCACCCAACCCCGGAACCCGTAGTCACCCCAGGTAGGCCGGGGCGACCGCCGCGTCGAGCAGCCGCCGGGCGGAGCCGGTGCCGTCGGCGGGGACGGTCCACAGGTCGGCGCCGAAGTCGCCGGGCATGGCGTACAGCAGGGTGTGGCCGTCGGACCAGACGGCCTGGTCGTCGATGCTGCGCTGTTCGGCGGTGGCGGTCTCCGTCATGGTGGCGAGGTCCAGGACGTACAGCCGCCAGGGGGCGTCCTCGGAGGCGCCGGGGATCCGCTTCTTGTAGGCGAGCCGGGTGCCGTCCGGGGAGAGCGAGGGGCACTCGACGTTCTGGTGGAGGGTGGTGAGGGTGCGGGCGCCGAGGTCGCCGCGGACCAGGTGGGTCTGGCCTCCGGTGGCGAGGGTGGCGTAGAAGGCGTCGTCGTCGACGAAGGTCACGCCCCAGATGTTGACGTCGGGCGAGCGGTACGGCCTGCCGTCCTTGATCACGTCGAACTCCTCCAGGTTCTCCCGGAGGTTCCAGTCCCGGACGTCGACGATCGAGGTGCGGGTGGAGAAGTCGGTGCCCGCGTAGGAGTCGCCGCTGACGAAGACGGTCCAGGCGGCGAGGTGGCCGGAGGGCGAGACCCGGGAGCGGGTGGGGATGCCGGCGGCCGGGAAGGAGCGCAGCTCGCGCAGGTGCTCGTCGAGGACGACGGCCCGGTAGGTGTCCTGGAGCGGGCCCCGGTCGGCGCGCAGGCAGACGCCGGTGCCGGCGGCGGCGTGGAAGCGCAGGCACGGGACGCCGGAGGAGGTGCGCGGGCCGTCGGGGTGGTCGGCGGGGACGGTGACGATCTCGTCCCGGTGCGGGCCCCAGGCCATGTTGCGGAAGACCAGCTGCCGGGCGGCGGGGGCCTTGAGGGTGACCTCGCCGGGGGTGACGGCGGGGCCGCCGGCCTGGACGCGGTCGCGTTCGGCGGAGCTGTCGGCGGCCCACAGGACGGCGCCGGTGCCGACCGTGCCGAGCAGCACGACGGCGACCATCAGGATCAGCACCCGGGTGCGGGTGCGGAGGGGGGCGGTGGTCACGAGGGCACCTCGGCGTCGGTGGGGTCTTCGGGGGCGGCGGGCTCGCGCAGCACGAACGCCGCGCCGGTGACGCAGCCGGCCAGCGCCAGCGCCGACCAGGTCAGCGCGCCGGTGCCGCCGACGGCGCTCCACAGCGCGCCGAACGCCAGCGAGCAGGCGAACCGGGCGAGCGCCTGTCCGGTGCCGACCAGGGCGAGTCCGGCGCCGCGCTGCTCGGCGGGGACGGTGTCGGCGGCCGCGGCGGCGAGCACGCCGTCGGTGGCGGCGTAGAAGGCTCCGTGCAGCAGCAGCACGCAGAGCACCACCGGCAGGCCGTCGAGCGGGGAGAGCAGCAGCCCGTAGGCGAGCAGCAGGACGCCGTGTCCGGCGAGGAAGAGCCGGCGGCGGCCGATCCGGTCGGCGAGCGCGCCGAGCGGGACGGCGAGCAGCAGGAAGGCGCCGGCGGTGCCGAGCGGGAGCAGCGGGAAGTACTCGGTGGCGAGGCCGAGTCGGCGCTGCACGAGCAGGTAGAGGAAGGAGTCGCTGACGGTGGTGAGGCCGAGCAGCACGGCGCAGACGGTGAGCCGGCGCAGCCCGGGGACGCGCAGCAGCGCGAGCCCGTCGCGCGGGCGGGGCGGGCCGGTCGGCGGCTCGTCGGTGTCGAGCCGGTTCGGCACGAAGAGCAGCAGGACGAGCAGGCCGAGCACCGCGACGCACGCGCTGACCGCGAACACGGCGCGGTAGCCCTGCTGTTGGCCGCCGTCGGCGAGCAGCGGGCCGCCGGCCGTCCGCAGCACCAGGAAGGCGGTGAGCGGTCCGAGCAGCGCGCCGGCCGTGTCCATCGCCCGGTGGACGCCGAACGCCCGTCCCCGGTGGGCGGGTTCGGTGGCGAGCGAGATCATCGCGTCGCGCGGGGCGGTGCGCAGGCCCTTGCCGGTGCGGTCGACGGCGAGCACGGCGCCGATCAGCGGCACGGTGTTCACGAGCAGCAGCAGCGGTTTGCAGAGCGCCGACAGGCCGTAGCCGACGGCGGCGACGGCCTTGTGCCGGGGCGCGCCGTCGCGTCCGCGCCGGTCGGCGAGGTGGCCGCCGGCCAGCCGGACGACGGCGCTGAAGCCGTTCTGGATGCCGTCGAGCAGGCCGAAGCCGAGCGGGGACAGGCCGAGGCCGGTGAGCAGGTAGAGGGGCAGGACGGCGCTGACCATCTCGGCGGAGACGTCGGTGACCAGGCTGACCACGCCCAGGGCCACCACGGTGCCGGGGACGGCCGCCCGGGCCACCCGGCGGGCGGTGCCGGGTGTGCCGTCGGTGCCGTCGGCGCCGGCCTGCGTGCCGTC
>NZ_BAAAKJ010000290.1:0-1639 GCF_039527695.1 Kitasatospora putterlickiae | reverse complement strand
CCCGGCCGGGTGGCGGCCGGGGCGACGGGGGCCTTGGAGCTGCGGGAGTCCGCGACGTACACGGGCGTCAGTTCCAGATGCCGGTGATGGTGGCGGCGGTGGCGGCGTTGCCCGCGTGGGTGGTCAGGCCCGCGAGGTCCTCCAGCGTGCGCAGCACGTTGTAGTGGTTGTAGGTGGTGGCGGTGGTGGAGCCCGGGGTGACGTGGGCGCCGTAGAACACGGTGGGGATGCGGTTGCCGGAGAGCCGGTTGTCCTCGTCGAAGGTGACCACGAGGACGCTGTTGTTGTTCTTGGCCCAGGTGGCGTAGGCGCCCAGCTTGTTCTGGATCCAGGTGTCGCCGGTGGAGACCGAGCAGTCGTGCATGTCGTTGCACAGGTCCGGGACGACGAAGGAGACCTTCGGCAGGGTGGCGAAGTTCGTCGGGAACTGCGTCATGGTGAGCGCGGTGCTGGTCGGCACGTTGCCGAAGCCGAACCACGGGTTGTGCTTCTGCGCGTACTTGCCGCTGGAACAGGTGGTCGAGCCCTGGCTCGGCAGGCCCTCGTTGTAGCTGGCCCAGGTCTTGCCGGCGGCGATCAGCTCGGAGGCGAGGTTCGGCTTGTTGATCGAGCCGACCGGCACGCAGCTGTCGTCGGTGCGGCCCTGGTTGGAGCCGGAGAACAGCTGGTAGTAGTTGGGCTCGCTGGGGTGGGTGAGCCCGAAGGACTGGGTGAGGGTGGCGCCGCCGGCCTTCAGCGTGTTGTTGATGTACGGCGCGCTGGAGGAGCCGATCACCTGGGTGTAGGCGTGGTTCTCCATGACGACCACGACCACGTGGTCGGGGGTCGGCAGGGCGGCGGCCCGGGCGGTGGTGCCGGTGGCGGCCCAGAGGCCGAGCGAGCCGGCGATCAGGCCGAGGCCGGCGGCGGAGGCGGTGAGGGTGCGGCGGGGGCGGCGCGGGGCGGCGCCCCCGGCGACGGGGGTCGTGGCGCTCATGTCAACAGTCTCCGGGGTTTCGGGCATGGTGTCCTCCGTGCGTCGGGGGGCGGCCGGGTCGGGGAGGCGGCCCGGCCGCGCGGGAAGTGCCGAATGGGAGAGGACCGCCGGCCGGTGGACCGGTGGTTTCGGAGCGCCGCAAACAGTAGGAGCGGCGCGGTGGCGCCGACCTCGGCGGGCACATGAAGAACGGGCGAACAGCGATCGGTGGCCGAGAACCGCCGCCGGACGCGGGTCGCGGCTGTCGCGATTGACCCGTTCATCACGGGCGTGGTGGGATTTCGGCGGTCCTCGGCACCCGGAATCGGCCTGACCTGGGCGTTCCGGCCGACGGGGGACCAGCGGGCGGCGGCGGGTTTCGGCCGCCCGGGGCGGGTGCCGACCACGGGCGGTCGGGGCGCGGCCTCACACAGGTGTCGGGCGGGTGGCGTGGAGAAACGGGACGTGAGCGGGGCGTGAGCGCGGCGTGAGAAGGCCGGACGGGAACGGTTCGGGCGGGAGCGGATCCGGCGCGTTGGGCGGTTCGGGTGACGCCGGCGGCCGCGAGGGCGCGCGCCCGCTCGTCGTCGGGGTGGGCGTGCGCGGTTCGGCGACGGAGGCGGAACTGCTGGATCTGATCCGGCGGGCGCTCGCCTCGGCCGGGCTGGCGCCCGACGCCGTCGG
>NZ_BAAAKJ010000289.1:2246-14038 GCF_039527695.1 Kitasatospora putterlickiae | reverse complement strand
CTGTGGGAGAGTAGGACGCCGCCGAACAATTCTTCTGGAGAAGCCCCCGCCGGTCATCGGTCGGGGGCTTCTCTGTTGTAGGGTCGACATGCAGTAGTTGCTATACGTGACAGGAGGCCCCCGGGTGGAGGTCCAGGAGACGCGGGTCCAGACCGATCGCGTCCTCACCATCCCCAACCTGCTGAGCATGGCCCGGCTGGTCGGTGTTCCGCTCTTCCTCTGGCTGATCCTCTGGCCGGTGTTCGACGGACCGAACAACGACGGTTGGGCCCTGCTGATTCTGATGCTCAGTGGCATCAGTGATTACCTGGACGGGAAGCTCGCCCGGAGGTGGGGTCAGATCAGCCGGGTCGGGCAACTGCTCGACCCGCTGGCGGACCGGCTCTATGTGTTCTCCACCCTGGTCGGCCTGACTTGGCGTGAGATCCTGCCGTGGTGGCTGACGGGGATCCTGCTGGCCCGCGAGGTGTTTATCGCGGCGCTTCTGCCGATTCTCAACCGGCACGGCTACGGGCCGTTGCAGGTGAGTTTCCTGGGGAAGGCGGCGACATTCAACCTGATGTACGCCTTTCCGCTTCTGCTGCTCGGCTCCGGTGACAGCTGGATCGCCCGGCCGGCCGAGATCGTGAGCTGGGCCTTCATCTGGTGGGGAACGGTCCTGTACTGGTGGGCCGCCATTCTGTACGCGGTGCAGGCGCGACAGATCATCCGCGGTGGCACGGGCTCCTCGGTGTCCACTGTCTGAGACGTGATCTGAGAGAATTCCCACGGCGCCACGGTGCGTCGGACGATACCTTCCGGGTAGACCCCCTCTGGAACGGTTTGATGGACCCGCAGGGCCCACCACCGCGAAGGAGGACGCACCCGTAATGAAAGCCGTTGTTATGGCAGGGGGCGAAGGCACTCGACTTCGCCCGATGACCTCCAGCATGCCGAAGCCGCTGCTTCCGGTCGCCAATAGGCCGATCATGGAGCACGTGCTTCGGCTGCTGAAGCGGCACGGTCTCTCCGATACCGTCGTGACCGTCCAGTTCCTGGCCTCACTGGTGAAGAACTACTTCGGTGACGGCGAAGAACTGGGCATGCACCTCACCTATGCGAACGAGGAGACGCCGCTAGGCACTGCGGGGAGTGTCAAGAACGCCGAGGACGCCCTCAAGGACGATTCCTTCCTGGTGATCTCCGGTGACGCGTTGACGGACTTCGACCTCTCGGAATTGATCGAGTTTCACCGCAGTAAGAACGCACTGGTCACCGTCTGTCTCACCAGGGTGCCGAATCCCCTGGAGTTCGGTATCACGATCACCGACGACGAGGGCCGGGTCGAGCGCTTCCTGGAGAAACCGACCTGGGGGCAGGTCTTCTCGGACACGGTGAACACCGGTATCTACGTGATGGAACCCGAGGTCTTCGACTACGTCGCGGCCGGCGAGTCGGTGGACTGGTCGAGTGACGTGTTCCCGCAGCTGCTCAAGGAGGGCAAGCGGGTCTACGGGTACGTGGCCGAGGGCTACTGGGAGGACGTGGGCACCCACGAGAGCTACGGCAAGGCCCAGGCGGACGTCCTGGAGGGCAAGGTCGACGTCGAGATCGACGGATTCGAGATCTCCCCGGGCGTCTGGGTGGCCGAGGGGGCCGAGGTGGACCCGGACGCGGTGCTCCGCGGTCCGCTGTACATCGGCGACTACGCCAAGGTCGAGGCCGGCGTGGAGATCCGCGAGCACACCGTGCTCGGCAGCAACGTCGTGGTGAAGCGCGGTGCCTTCCTGCACCGGGCGGTCGTCCACGACAACGTCTACGTCGGGCCGCAGAGCAATCTGCGGGGCTGCGTGGTCGGCAAGAACACCGATGTGATGCGGGCCGCGCGGATCGAGGACGGCTCGGTGATCGGGGACGAGTGCCTGGTCGGCGAGGAGTCGATCATCGCGGCCAACGTCCGGGTCTACCCGTTCAAGACCATCGAGGCCGGCGCGGTCGTCAACACCTCGGTGATCTGGGAGTCCCGGGGCCAGGAGCACCTGTTCGGGGTGCGCGGCGTCTCCGGCATCCTCAACGTCGAGATCACCCCGGAGCTGGCCGTCCGGCTGGCCGGGGCGTACGCGACGACCCTGAAGAAGGGGGCGACCGTCACCATCGCGCGTGACCACTCGCGCGGTGCGCGCGCCCTCAAGCGGGCGATGATCTCCGCCCTGCAGACCAGCGCGATCGACGTCCGGGACCTGGAGAACGTGCCGATGCCGGTGGCCCGGCAGCACACGGCGCGGGGAAGCGCCGGCGGGATCTTCCTGCGGACCACCCCGGGGGTGCCGGACTCGCTGGACATCCTGTTCTTCGACGAGCGCGGGGCCGACCTCTCCCAGGCGGGCCAGCGCAAGCTCGACCGCGTCTACGCGCGCCAGGAGTACCGCCGGGCCTTCCCCGGTGAGATCGGCGACCTCACCTTCCCGTCCAGCGTCTTCGACTCCTACGCGGGCAACCTGCTGCGGACCGTGGACACCACGGGTGTGCGGGAGGCCGGGCTGAAGGTGGTCGTGGACACCGCGCACGGCAGCGCCGGCCTCGTTCTGCCGAGCATCCTCGGTCGGCTCGGGGTGGAGGCGCTGACCGTCTCCAGCGGGCTCGACGAGGCGCGGCCCACCGAGGACGCCGAGGAACGGCGGGCGGGCCTGGCGCGGCTCGGCGAGCTGGTCGCCTCCTCGCGGGCGGCCTTCGGCGTGCGCTTCGACCCGGTGGGCGAGCGGGTGGCCTTCGTGGACGAGCTGGGCCGGGTGATCGACGACGACCGGGCGCTGCTGGTCCTGCTGGACCTGGTCGCGGCCGAGCGGCGGAGCGGGCAGGTCGCCCTGCCGGTGACGACGACCAGGATCGCCGAGCAGGTCGCGGCGTACCACGGCACCCAGGTCACCTGGACCACCACGACGCCGGACGACCTGGCCAAGGCGGCCTCCGCCGAGGGCACGGTGTTCGGCGGCGACGGGCGCGGCGGCTTCGTGGTGCCCGAGTTCAGCGGAGTGCTGGACGGGGCCGCGGCGTTCGTCCGGCTGGTCGGCCTGGTGGCCCGCACACAGCTCACGCTGAGCCAGATCGACGCGCGGATCCCGCAGGCGCACATCCGCCGGCGGGACATCGCGACGCCGTGGGCGG
The DNA here is from genome assembly GCF_039527695.1 of Kitasatospora putterlickiae. Lineage (NCBI taxonomy): Bacteria > Bacillati > Actinomycetota > Actinomycetes > Kitasatosporales > Streptomycetaceae > Kitasatospora > Kitasatospora putterlickiae. Next base: position 10,894 of record NZ_BAAAKJ010000289.1, on the reverse strand, counting down.
CCAAGGGCATGGTGATGCGCTCGGTGGTGGAGGCGGCCGGCAGCCGGCGGCTGGACACCACGGACGGGGTCCGGGTGGTCGAGGCGGACGGTCGCTGGACGCTGGTCCTGCCGGACCCGGCCGAGGCGGTCACCCACCTGTGGGCCGAGGGCCCGGACGACGCGGCGAGCGAGGCCCTGCTCGACGAGTGGGCGGCGGTGGTCGACGGCGCCGGGCGGTGAGCCCGGGGCGGGGCGGGACGGCTTCGGCCGTCCCGCCCCGCTGTCCGTTTCGGGCGGTTGGTCGCGGTCCGCCGGGTTTGGTGTGTCCGCAGCTCAGGGGGCGGGCACGGGGCCCTCGCGCGACATGGGACGATGGTCCGCATGTCATCGACGCCGGGGCAGGGTGCCAGCAGTGGACGGTACAACCGTCCGGATGCCTCGATGTCCCTGCTGACCAACGTGATGGACCACAGCCTGGACGAGGGGTACGCCGAGGCGGCGGCCGCCCGGGGCGGGGACGGGCCCTACCGGATACCCGGGACGGCGCGCGGGATGCTGACGCTGGGGGCCGGGCTGGCGCTGGTCGGCGCGGTCGTCACGGTCGGGGCGGTGAACGCGCACAAGGCGGAGCCGACGCTCGCCAAGGAGCGCGACGCCCTGATCCGCCGGATCAACGACGCCAACGGCTCCGCCGACCAGCTCCAGCAGCAGGTCCAGGGCCTGCGCCGGAAGGTCGAGAGCACCCAGCAGCAGGCGCTCGCCGCGGGCGAGGGCGACACGGCGGCGGTGGCCGGCGCGGTCGGCCTCGGCGAGGTGACCGGGCCCGGCGTGAAGCTGGTGGTGGAGGACGCGCCCGGCACCGGAGCGGGCGGCAACGTCGATCCGCGCGCCGGGCAGGGCTTCTCCAACAGCGGGCGCCTTCGCGACCGCGATCTGCAACTGGTGGTGAACGGCCTCTGGGCCTCCGGGGCGGAGGCGGTCTCGATCAACGGGCAGCGGCTCACCGCGCTCTCGGCGATCCGCGCGGCCGGTGAGGCCGTGCTGGTGGACAACCGGCCGCTGGTGCCGCCGTACACCGTCCAGGCGCTCGGGGACGGGACGCGGCTGGTGAGCGCCTTCGAGAGCGCCATGGCCGGCCAGTACCTGCGGCTGCTGCAGGAGAAGTACGGCATCAAGTCGACGATCTCGGCCCAGAAGAGCCTCACGCTGCCCGCGGCCGTCGGCGTCACGCTGCGGACCGCGCAGCCCGCCACTCCCGAGGCCTCGCCGACCGCGAGCCCGAGTGCGGGTCCGACCGCGAGCGTGAGTACGAGCCCGTCCGTGAGCCCGTCCACCAGCCCGAGCGGGAGCCCGAAGGGCAGCCCGTCCGCCGGGGCCTCGCCGTCCGCGAAGGCGAGCGGGAAGCGCTCGCCGAGCGCCTCGGCCACCAAGACCACTCCCTCCCGCCCGACCACCGCGACCACCACCGGGTCGCCCTCCGCAGCGACAGGAGCCGCTACACCGTGATTGCCGTACTGGGTCTCGTGATCGGGGTCGTCGTCGGACTCTTCGTCCAGCCCGAGGTACCCGACGCCGTGGTGCCCTACCTGCCGATCGCGGTGGTGGCGGCGTTGGACGCGGTGTTCGGCGGCGTCCGCGCGATGCTGGACGGGATCTTCGACGACAAGGTGTTCTTCGTCTCGTTCCTGTCGAACGTGGTGGTGGCGGCGCTGATCGTCTTCCTCGGCGACCAGCTGGGCGTCGGCTCGCAGCTCTCCACAGGTGTGGTCGTCGTCCTCGGCATCCGCATCTTCTCCAACGCGGCGGCGATCCGGCGTCATGTCTTCCGCGCCTGAGCCGGGCCGCGGGCGCGCGGCGGAGGAGAAAGTGGACGGATCGGCGGGAGAAGTCGTGCAGGACGAGAAGCGAGGGGAAGACCCTGCGGGCGAGGCGGCGACCGTGCCGGCCGCGCCGGCCGAGGCGGCGGCAGCGCGGGCCGGGGAGGCCGGGAAGGCCGCCGTGCGGGCCGGGTCTGACGCTGAGCCTGAGGTTGAGCCCAAGAAGGTGGAGCCCAAGGGGGAGCCCGAGGCCGAGCCCGCCCCGTCCGTCCCCCGGCGCGCCCCTGCGGTGACGCCTGCGCCCGCGCGTGCGCCTGAAGTGACGGCGGAGACGCCTGGTGCGCACTCCGGGACGCCGGCGCCCGCGGAGAAGCCGGAACCCGAGGAGGAGACGGAGGCCGAGGACGACCTGGAGGAGCCCGAGCAGGCGCCGATGTCGGTCTCGGCGCAGACCGTCGACCGGCACGCCGGACGGCGCCGGCTGATGGCCGCGCTGTGGCCGCCGAGGCTTTCGCGCGGTCAGCTGGTGGTGGCCCTGCTGCTCTTCTCGCTCGGCCTGGCGCTGGCGATCCAGGTCCGCTCCACCAACGACCACCACAGCCAGCTGCGGGGCGCGCGCCAGGAGGACCTGGTTCGCATCCTCGACGAACTGGACAGCCGCCAGCAGCGTCTCCAGCAGGAGAAGACGGAGTTGGAGCAGTCCCTGGCCAAGTTGGAGAACAGCTCCAACCAGGCCAAGGAGGCCCAGGAGCAGACCAGGAAGAAGGTGACGGAACTCGGCGTCCTCGCCGGGACCGTCCCGGCCACCGGTCCGGGCATCGTACTGACGGTCGATGATCCCCAAGGGCAGGTGAAGGCGGATATGCTGCTGGACACCCTGCAGGAACTCCGAGCGGCGGGGGCGGAGGCGATTCAGATCAACGATGTGCGCGTGGTGGTCAACACCTACTTCACGGACGTGTCCGGCGGTGTGCAGATCGACGGCGAGAAGGTCTCGGCGCCCTACCGCTTCACCGTCGTGGGGAATCCGCAGGACCTCACGCCCGCGTTGAACATTCCGGGAGGTGTCGTCCGTACCCTGGAGAGTCACCAGGCGCGCGCGACGATCTCCCAACAGCAGAAGGTCCTCGTCGACGCCCTGGTCGATCCGAAGACGCCGCAGTACGCCAAGCCGGCTCCGAAGTGACCGTCACGTTCGGAGTGCCATTCCTGCCGGCCCGATCCACGACCGGGCCCGCACCCTGTCCGAGGTTCTCACCCTGCCCCACGGGCGGGTCTGTCACACGCAAGGGGATTCGCCCGTGAGTTTCTTCTCGAAGTTGTTCGGTCGTCGCAAGGGCCGCGGCGCGGCCGCCGCGGAGGCGCCCACCGCGCTGCACCGCCGGGACGACGAGCCCGCCGTGCCGGGCATGCGCTCCGCCCCCGAGGGCGCGGAGTACGCCGAGCGTCCGCTGTTCCGGGACGGTGCCCAGTACGCGGGGAATCAGGCGGGCTACGGCGCGTCGGTTGACCCCTCCGGCGCCCCGCGCATAGGTTTCCCGGCAGGACCCTCAACCTCTGGTGGAGGGTTTGCTCCGGACCCGTACGCCGGGCACAACCCGTCGGGTGTGCCGCGCCAGGAGGCTGTGAACATGGCTGGCCCCACTCCGTGCCCCAGGTGCGGCAACCCGAACCCGGCCTCGGCGCGGTTCTGCTCCAACTGCGGTACGGCGCTGCGGGGCGGGCTGCTGCCGGAGGGGTCGGCCGAGACCACCTCGACCATCTCGATCTCCGGTCTGGAGTCCTACGACCCCAACACCACGACCGGGACCGGCACGCCGGCGCTCTCGGCCGAGGTGCTGGCCGCGATCGACGCGCTGCCCCCGGGCTCGGCCCTGCTGATCGTCCAGCGCGGCCCGAACTCCGGCAGCCGGTTCCTGCTGGACTCGGACAAGACCACGGCCGGCCGTCACCCGCAGGGCGACATCTTCCTGGACGACGTCACGGTCTCCCGCAAGCACGTGGAGTTCCGCCGGACGCCGGGCGGCGGCTTCACCGTCGCCGACGTCGGCAGCCTGAACGGCACCTACGTCAACCGGGAGCGGATCGACGAGGTCGCCCTGAACAACGGCGACGAGGTGCAGATCGGGAAGTACCGGCTGGTCTTCTTCGCCAGCCACAACCGGGGGTACTGAAACCAACGTCGGCAGGAGCCCGAGTGAGTCCGAACACCCCTTCCCCTCCTCTCGGGGCGGCCACCCCCGCGTCGTCCGGCCCCCGGCCGGACCAGGGCGCGCGGGGGGTGGTCGCGGCCCCCAGGCAGCCGGTCCGGCCNNNNGGACCACGCCGGCCCGCCGGGCGGCGGCGCGGTGGTGACGAGCTGTTGAGCATCGGCGCCGTGCTGGCCTTCCTGCGCGACGACTTCCCCGAGGTCACCATCTCCAAGATCCGCTTCCTGGAGGCGGAGGGGCTGGTGGAGCCGCAGCGCACGCCCTCGGGGTACCGCAAGTTCAGCCCGGCGGACGTCGAGCGGCTGGCCTACGTGCTGCGGATGCAACGCGACCACTACCTGCCGCTGCGGGTGATCCGCGAGCACCTCGACGCGATCGAGCGCGGCGAGACCCCGCCGGCGCTGCCCGCGGCCGCGGACACCCGGCCCGGGCCGATGGAGGAGGCGGACCGCGAGCTGAGCGCCTCGGCCGAGGCCTCCAGCGGGGTCCGGCTGGGCCGGGCCGAGCTGCTGGCGGCCGCCGAGGCGGGCGAGGCCGAGCTGGTCGAGTGGGAGTCCTACGGGCTGGTCGCGCCCGGACCGGACGGCGGCTACGACGGCGAGGCGCTGCAGGTCGCCCGGCTGGTCGCCGAGCTCGGCCGGTACGGGCTGGAACCGCGCCACCTGCGGGCCATGAAGGCCGCCGCCGACCGGGAGATCGCGCTGGTCGAGCAGGTGGTGGCGCCGCTTCGGCGGCACCGAAACCCGCAGACCAGGGCGCACGCCGAGGCGACCGCCCGGGAGCTCGCGACGCTGTCCGTCCGGCTGCACGCGGCGATGGTCCAGGCGGGCCTGCGGATCCGTTCATAACACTTACCCGTTCGTGCTCACCGCGCTGACCAGCGGCGTCGGCGCTGCGCTTTCATATCCGGGTCGGGAGCCATAGGGTTGCCTGTGTGAATGAGCTCGACGTCGTGGGTGTCCGGGTGGAGATGCCTTCCAACCAGCCGATCGTGCTGCTGCGGGAGGTCGGGGGCGATCGGTACCTGCCGATCTGGATCGGCCCCGGCGAGGCGACCGCGATCGCCTTCGCCCAGCAGGGCATGACGCCGGTGCGCCCGCTGACGCACGACCTGTTCAAGGACGTCCTGGAGGCGCTCGGCCAGCAGCTCACCGAGGTCCGGATCACCGACCTGCGCGAGGGCGTCTTCTACGCCGAGCTGGTCTTCGCCGGCGGGGTGGAGGTGAGCGCCCGGCCGTCCGACGCGATAGCGCTGGCGCTGCGCACCGGCACGCCGATCTACGGGAGCGAGGAGGTGCTCGCCGAGGCGGGCATCGCGATCCCGGACGAGCAGGAGGACGAGGTCGAGAAGTTCCGCGAGTTCCTCGACCAGGTGTCGCCGGAGGACTTCGGCGGGGGCGGCCCGCAGTAGGGCTCGGCGCGGCCCGGGGCGCTGCGGAACCGGCCGGTGGGCCGAGGTGCCGCAGGGGTTATGCCTGTTTTGCCAAAACGCGTCCACCTACCCACACTAGGGGCACGAAAAACCACTCTCCTGAGTGACGCGGTCTGTTCCGCTCGGCGTGGCGATCGTTGACGGGCCATAGGGGACTGCCTACCGTCAGGAGGGGCTGCCCGGGTGTCCGATCGCCCGCGGTCTGGGGTTGCCCGCAGCACGAGTGGACGGAGGTAGGCATGACCGGCACTGGCGATGAAGTGGCCGCGGGAGGCCTGTGCGCCGTGCACCTGCCGCGCACCACCCGAACGGTGACCGAACTGCCCCGGACGGCGGAGCTGCCGAGGATGGGCCGGTTCCCGGCGGTACAGCCGGGCCAGCCGGCCCTGGAGCGGCTCGCGCCGACGTCCGAGCTGATCGGCTACCGGGGCCCGACCGCCTGCGCGGCGGCCGGGATCACGTACCGGCAGCTGGACTACTGGGCCCGTACCGGCCTGCTGGAACCCAGCGTCCGTTCGGTGTACCCGGCGAGCAGCCAGCGGCTCTACGGCTTCCGCGACATCCTGCTGCTGAAGATCGTCAAGCGGCTGCTGGACGCCGGCGTCTCGCTGCAGAACATCCGGGTGGCGGTCGCCCATCTGCAGGCCGCCGAGATCGCCGATCTGGCCGGGCTGACGTTGATGTGCGACGGCGCGACGGTGTACGAGTGCACCACGCCCCAGCAGGTGGTCGACCTGATGAAGGGCGGCCAGGGGGTCTTCGGGATCGCGGTCGGCGCGGTCTGGCGGGAGCTGGAACTGACCCTGGCGCGGCTGCACGCGGAGCGCACGGACACCGGCGAGACGGTGGTCGGCCACGACCCGGCGGACGAGCTGGCGCAGCGGCGCAACCGGGCGGTCTAGGTCCTCTCCCAGGGCCTCGGAGTTTTCGAGCGACGCCGTGGGCCCGGACGGGGAACCGTCCGGGCCCACGGCGTCGTCGTGCCCGGTGAGTCGGGACGAGGGAGGACACGTGCGGTTCGGAACCGGGATCCCCGGCCTGCTGGCGCGCCGGTCGGTGCGGCTCGGCCTGCGGCTGCGCCGGCGGCCGGCGCAGCGGCGGCTGTTCCAGCTGGTGACGGTCGGCTGCTCGCTGGCGCTCGCGCCGAGCGCCTGGCTGTGGCTGGCGGCGGGGGACCGGGTGGGCACGGTGGCGAGCGCGCCCCGGGCCCCGGTGGCGGTGGTGTTCGGCGCCGGGCTGTACGAAGGCCGCCCCTCGCCGTACCTGGCGCACCGTCTGGACGCGGCGGCGGAGCTGTACGGGGCGGGCAAGGTCCAGGCGATCCTGGTCACCGGGGACAACAGCCGGACGGGCTACGACGAGACCAACGCGATGCGCGGGTACCTGATCGAGCACGGGGTGCCGGAGGTGCGGGTGGTCGGCGACCACGCGGGGTTCGACACCTGGGACTCCTGCACCCGGGCGCACCGGATCTTCGGAGTGGACCGGGCGGTGCTGGTGAGCCAGGACTTCCACGTCCGCCGGGCGCTGGCGCTCTGCGAGGCGGCGGGCATCGAGTCGTACGCGGTGGGGGTGCCGGAGACGCTGAACGTCAGCCGGCTGTACGGCGGGATCCGGGAGATCCCGGGGGCCGGGAAGGCGGCCCTGAACGCCTGGCTGCGGCCGGACCCGCTGTTCCTCGGCCCGCGCGAGCCGGGCATCCCGCGGGCGCTGGCGGACGCGGGGCGGCAGCAGGCGGCGCGCTGAGGCGGCGGCCGCGTTCGGCGGTGTTGCTCCGGCGGTGTTGTCGGACCCGTACGGCATGATCGCCGGGTGCGGTCATTGCCGAGCATCATCCACCTCGACATGGACGCCTTCTTCGCGTCGGTGGAGCAGGCGGCCAAGCCGAGCCTGCGCGGCAAGCCGGTGATCGTCGGCGGGCTGGGCGGGCGCGGGGTGGTCTCGACCGCCTCCTACGAGGCGCGGCGGTTCGGGGTGCACTCGGCGATGCCGATGGCGCAGGCGCGCCGGCTCTGCCCGAACGCGGCCTTCCTGACGGGCCGCTTCGAGGCGTACCGGCGGGTGAGCGAGCTGGTGATGGCGCTGCTGCGGGAGCTGTCGCCGCTGGTGCAGCCGCTGAGCCTGGACGAGGCCTTCGTCGACCTGGAGGCCGGCCCCTACGGCGCGGTGCTGGCCGAGGCGGAGCACGGCACGGGGGAGCGGATGGTGCTGGCCCTGGCGGAGGACCTGCGGGCGGACATCGAGCGGCGCACCGGGCTGACCGCCTCGGTCGGGGCGGCCGGCTCGAAGCTGATGGCCAAGATCGCCTCCGAGCAGGCCAAGCCGGACGGCCTGGTGCTGATCGAGCCGGGGCAGGAGCGGGCGGTGCTCGGACCGATGCCGGTGCGGGCGCTGCCGGGGATCGGCCCGGCCACCGAGCAGGTGCTGCGCCGGGCGGGGCTGAACACGGTGGCCGAGCTCGCCGAGGCGGGTGAGGCGGAGCTGGTGCAGCTGCTGGGGAAGGCGCACGGGGCCGGGGTGTACCAGATGTCGATAGGCCTGGACGACCGGCCGGTGGTGGCGGACCAGGACGCCAAGTCGGTCTCGGTGGAGGACACCTTCGAGGTGGACCTGGCCGACCGGGACCGGGTGCTGCGCGAGGTGGAGACCCTCGCGCTGCGCTGTGTGGGGCGGCTGCGCGGGGCCGGGCGGTCGGGGCGGACGGTGGTGCTGAAGGTCCGGCGCTTCGACTTCTCGACGCTGACCCGTTCCGAGACGCTGCGCGGTCCGACGGACGACGAGACGGTGATCGTCGAGACGGCCCGGCGACTGGCCTCGCAGGTGGACATCACGGGCGGGGTGCGGCTGCTGGGCGTCGGGGTGGCGCAGCTGGCCGACTACACCCAGGAGGACCTGTTCGCGCAGGCCGTCCGGGAGGAGGCGGAGGCCGCGGCGGCGGGGGCCGGGGTGGAGGAGGAGCCGGAGGCGGTCGAGGAGGAGGCCGCGGTGGTGCGTCGCTGGCTGCCGGGACAGGACGTGCGGCACGCGGAGCACGGGCCGGGGTGGGTGCAGGGCAGCGGGGTGGGGCGGGTGACGGTGCGCTTCGAGACGCCCTGGAGCGGGCCGGGGCGGGTGCGGACCTTCGCGGTGGAGGACCCGGCGCTGGAGCCGTCCCGGCCGCTGCCGCTGCGCGAGGGGTGGCCCGCGGCGGAGGACTGACGCGAAGCGG
>NZ_BAAAKJ010000289.1:0-2107 GCF_039527695.1 Kitasatospora putterlickiae | reverse complement strand
ACGGTGACGCTGGTGGCCGGCTTGACGGTGCGGATGAGGAACGGGACGGCGCCGGCCACCACGCAGACCACGGCGGCGGCCCAGAACGCGTGCCGGTAGGCGTCCAGGGTGGGCAGCGAGACCGGGATCGGCAGCTTCATGGTGTCGCCGGTGAGGATGGCGGCCATGACGGCGGTGCCGATCGCGCCGCCGACGGTGCGCAGCACGGCGTTCATGCCGTTGGCGATGCCGCTCTGCTCGACCGGGACGGCGCCGTTGATGTAGGCGGGCATCGCCGAGAAGGCGAGGCCGATGCCGAGGCCGAAGATGGCCGAGGCGAGGTAGATGTCGCCCTCGTGGCTGTGCCGCAGCGCCAGGTAGGCCATCGCGACGGCGCCGAGGACGCCACCGAGGACCAGCGGCGGGCGCGGGCCGCGGCGGGCGATCAGCAGGGCGCCGAGCGGGGCGGCGACCATCGAGCCGAGGGCGGAGGGCAGCAGCATCACACCGGCGTGCAGCACGGTGGCGGTGAAGCCGTAGTGGGCGAGCTTCTCCGGGGTCTGGGCGAAGTTGCTGATCACCATGAACGAGCCGTACATGCCGAAGCCGATCAGCAGGCCGGCCAGGTTGGTGAAGGCGACGGCCGGACGGGACATCATCTTCATGTCCACCAGCGGGTGGGCGACCTTGGCCTCGATGACGCCCCAGACCAGGGCGACCACGGCGGCGACGGCGAACAGGCCGAGGGTCTTGTTGGAGGTCCAGCCCCAGGTGTTGCCCTGGCTGACCGCGACCAGCAGGGCGGAGAGCCAGCCGGCGAGGGTGAGGGCGCCGAGCGGGTCGGCGCCGCCGTCCTTGTCGGTGACGGGGTCGGTGGGCACCCGCAGGGCGACCAGGGCGATCGCGATCAGGCCGAAGACCAGGCCCATCCAGAAGATGGACTTGTAGCTCCAGTGCTCCAGCAGCAGGCCGGTGGCGACCAGGCCGAGGCCGCTGCCGACGCCCATCGAGGCGCTGATGGCGGCGACGCCGCCGGTCACCTTCCGCTTGGGCAGCTCGTCGCGGACGATGCTGATGGCGAGCGGCAGCACGCCACCGCCGGCGCCCTGGAGCACGCGGGCGACGACCAGCCAGGTGAAGGAGTGGGTGGAGACCGCGAGCGCGGAGCCCGCGACCAGGCCGGCGAGCGAGATCAGCAGCATCGGCTTGCGGCCGCGCAGGTCGCCGAAGCGGCCCAGCAGGGGGGTGAGCACGGCGGCGGACAGCAGGTTGGCCGTCATCAGCCAGGTGATGCTGGAGCCGGAGACGTCCAGTTCCTTGGCGAGCGAGGGCAGGATCGGGACGACCGCGGTCTGCACCACGCTGAACGACAGCATCGCCAGGATGAGGGCCGGCAGGACCCGGGCGCTGCTCTGCTTCTCGGCCGCGGTGGTGGGCTGTGGTGCCTCACTCACGGTTGCTTCCTCCCGTACATAGTGAATGAACTGAAGTAACCATGCCGGGAGATACTTCAGAGTGTCAAATATCCATTGGTTAAGCTTTGGCAAAGAGAAAGGACCCCGGCCAGTGGCGGCCGGGGCCCTTGGGGAGCGGGGTGCGGGGTCAGACCAGCGGCCGGGCCGGGACCGGGCGGGCCGGGGTCTGCGCGGCGGGCGGCGAGGAAGGCGGCGACGACGGGGCGGCCGGGGTGGTCAGGGCGCTGTCGTGGACCTCGACCTGCTCGCGGCGCAGCTCCTCGCGGACCACCTCCTCGGTGGTGTACCGCTCGATCACCAGGCGGACCCGCTCGACCGGCGCCAGGTACTTGCGGACCACCGGGCGCTCCTCGCGCAGGGTGACCTCCTCCACCGCCTCGGCGATCTCCTTCTCGTCCAGTGCGGACCGCTCGGCCTCGCCGACCGGGATCCGCTCGACCCGGACCCGCTCGCGCACCACCGGGACCCGGCGCTCCACGTGCTCGCTGGTCACGTACTTGCGCAGCTTCGCGGTGCCGATCACGTGCCACTCGGTGGTGATGTCCAGGCGCTCCTCGCGGCAGGTGATCTCCACCCGGCCGGCGGGGGAGGCGGCGGCCGGGGCGGTCTCCGGGCGCGCGGTCCGCGCGTGCGGCTCGACGGCCGGCCGCGGC
>NZ_BAAAKJ010000288.1:0-1231 GCF_039527695.1 Kitasatospora putterlickiae | reverse complement strand
GCAGCCACCATTCGGTGGGGACGGGGGTCTCGCGTCCGGCGGTGGCGAGCGCCCGGCCGACGGCACCGAGGTCGACCATCAGGGCCTTGTCGCCGACGACGGGCAGCGACTCCACCTCGCCGGTGATCCGCACCTGCACGGTGGCGAGGCCGAACGGCACCCGGATGGTGGATCCGACGCGGGAGCCGGTGGCGGCCAGGTAGCCGCGGGTGGCGACGCCGGTGATCTCGTCCTGCGCCCGGGCGCCGGCCGGGGTGACGACGGCGCGCCGGTTGCCGGCGCTGTTGGAGACGGACGCGTAGCGCACGCTCAGCAGCCGCTGCCCGTCGGAGGGGTCGACGAGGACGTCCACCTTGGCGTCGCGCGCGGTGCCGTCGCCGGTGTTGGCCCAGCTCAGGCCGGCGGGGACGGTGGCCGGGACGACGGGGGCGGTCGCCCCGTCGGCGGCGCCGAGCCGGCGGACGGCCAGGGTGCCGCCGTCGGTGGGTCCGAAGGAGAGGGTCAGGCCGACGACGGTCAGCGGCGCCGACACCGAGCTGATCCCGCCGTCGGTGAGCGCGGTGAGGTCGGCGGTGGCGCGGCCCTCGCCGGAGGCGGGGACGCCCTTGAGCGGGACGACGAAGGAGACGTCGTGGCGGTCGCGCATCAGCAGCCAGGCCTCCGGGGCCTTGACCGGCGGCGGGAGGGGCTCGCCGGGGACGGCCCACCGGGGGTCGGGCGTGAAGGTGACCTCGGCCTCGACGCGCTGCGGGCGGCCGGGCAGCGTGATCCCGGTCGCGGCGCCGGTGGGCGCGCTCCCGGCGAGCGGGGTGAACAGCCGCTGCGGGTCCTGTCCGTCGAGCAGGTCGGGGCGGACCGGGACGCGTTCGGCGAAGGCCGCCGCGTTCACGGCGATGATCTGGCCGTGGCCGTTGGCGGGCAGCGACTGCTCCTGGCGGCTGACCGGGATGATCCGGTCGCCGCCGGGCAGTTCGGCGAACCGGCTGCCCTGGCCGAGCGGGGCGGTGTGAGCGCCGTGGATGCGCAGGCCGCCGGCGGTGGCGAAGGAGGCCTGGTCCTGCTGGGAGGTGTTCCAGGTGGCGTGCTGGCCGAGCGCGAGGACGCCGGTGGAGACGCCGAGCACCAGCAGCAGGACCGGTCCGCTGGCCCGGCCGGGGCGCCGGGCCAGCTGCCAGCCGACCAGGGCGGGTCCGAGGCCCCGGCCGCGGGCGGCGATCCGGGCGGCGCGGGG
>NZ_BAAAKJ010000287.1:27088-33418 GCF_039527695.1 Kitasatospora putterlickiae | reverse complement strand
CGCTCGGCCAGCCGGTAGTGGTCGGCGGGCCGGTACTGCTCGGCGGCGTACGGGGCCTCGGCGGGCGTCACCGTCGCGTAGGCGATGTCCGGGTAGGCGGGGTCGTCGTACCCGGGCTGCGCGGGCACGCCCTGCGCCGGGGCGCCGTACGCGCCGCCGCCGGTGCCGTAGCCGTACGGGCCGGCGGGCGAGCCGTGCTCGACAGGGTGGCCCGGTTCGGGGAGCGGGTACAGGTAGCCGTCGGTGTCGCCGTGCGCGAGGCCGCCGCCGAAGCCCACCGTGAAGTCGTCCTCGAAGTCGTCCTCGAAGCCGGTGCGGGCCGGGGCCTTGAACACCTCGTCGTCCGACGGCGGCACGTACTCGACGTGGGCGAAGGCCTGGGCCGGCGCCGGGTGGACGCCGGGGGTGAACCAGTCGGCGCCCGCCGGCTCCGGCTCAGCCCCGGGGCCGGCCAGGGCCGCGCGCTCCTCCGCCTCGTCCACCGCGACGACCGGCACGGACACGGGGGCCGCCGGGGTCGCCGTCTGGGAGCTCGGGGCCGTCACGGCCGAGGGCATCTCGGTGACCGAGGCGAGCGGCGCGGGCTCCTTGCGCTGCCCGGGCTTCTGGCGCCGGGCGAGCGGGATCGGGGTGACCGCCGCGCCGTCCGGCAGCCCGGCGTCCCCGTCCAGCACGTACTCGCCGGGGACGAGCACGACCACCCTGGTCCCGCCGAAGGCCGACGGGCGGAACTCGATCTGCAGGCCGATCGCGGCCGCCAGCCGGCCCACCACGTGGAAGCCGAGGCGGATGTCGTCGCCGCGCGCCAGCATGTCCGTGCGCGGCGGGTCGTCGGCGAGCGCGGCGGCCATCAGGGTGTTGGCCGCGTCGTACTGCTCCAGGTCCATGCCGAGGCCGCGGTCCTCGATCTCGATCGCCAGCCCGCGCCCGACGACGGCTGCCCGCACGTCGACCGGCGTCGGGGGCTTCGAGAAGCTCGCCGCGTTCTCCATCAGTTCGGCGACCACGTGGGCGACCGGTCCGACCGCGCGCTCGGAGAGCCACGGGTGGCCCTCGACGTCCAGCACGATCCGGCGGTACTCCTGCACCTCGCCCTGCGCCGCGCGCAGCACGTCCAGCAGTGGCACCGGCTTGCGCCACTTCCGCTGCGGCTGGCCGCCGGCCATGATGACCAGGTTCTCCTCGTAGCGGCGCAGGCGGGCCGTCAGGTGGTCGAGGTCGAACAGGCCCTCCAGGACCTCGGGGTCCTCGTGCCGGCGCTCCAGGGTGTCCAGCTTGCGCAGCTGCTGGCCGATCAGCAGCTGGGTGCGGCGGGCGATCCGCTGGAGCAGCCGCTCGAAGCCGCGGTGCTGCTCGGCCTGCCGGACGGCGGTCTCCAGCGCGGCGGTGCGGGCCAGGTTCATCGCCTGGCCGAGCTCGGCCAGCTCGTCGCCGCCGCGGGCGTGCGAGCCGGGGGTGATCGCCCGGCTCTCCGCCTCGACATCGACCTGCTCGCCGCGGGAGAGGCGTTCGACCACCTCGGGCAGGGTGCGTTCGAGCTCCTGCGCCTGGTGGTGCAGGTCCTTGATCCGGCGGCGCAGCGAGCGGGTCAGCCGCCAGCTGGCGAGGACCACCGCGATCACCGCGATCAGGCCGATCACGGCGGTCAGCGCGACCCGGGTGAGCAGCGAGAGGAACGAGCCCTTGCCGACCTCGACCACGCCGTCGGTGCGGGTCTCCAGCAGCTTCACCAGCTGCGGGTTGACCTGGTCGACGGCCTGGCGCCACTGGTCCTGCAGCTGCGGGAGCCGGACGGTGCCGGTCGCGTCGGCGGCGGCCGGGCGGGTGAGCGCCTGCTCCACGGTGGCCTTGGCCTGCCAGGCGGCGCCGCTCATCAGCTCCGACCAGGAGCCGCGCTCGTCCTCCGGGAGGTAGGGGACGACCTGGACGGCGAAGAGGTGGTCCTGGGCGCCGATCGCCTGCTGGACGAGCTGGTACTCGGAGGCGCTGAGCCGGCCGGAGGGCCAGCCGCGGGCGAGGATCGCGTCCTCGCGGGCCAGCATCTCCTTCGCCCAGAAGGAGTTGACCAGGGTCTTGGAGATCCAGGTGACCTCGCCGTTGTCGACGTGGCTGAGCGCGGTGAACAGCCGCAGGTCCACGGCGATCAGGTCGGTGTAGTACGTGTAGACGCCCTGCTGGTCGGCGGTGCCCTTGTCGACGGCGGCCCGCTGGTCGCCCAGCCGGTCCATCGCACGCCGGGCCTCGGCGACGGCGCTGAGCACCTCGGCGGGCGCGCTGCCGGCGGTCTCCCTGGACAGGGTCTGGAACTTCTGCACGGCCTCGTCGGTGAGCTTGCGCTGGCGTTGCAGCTGCTCGGTGACGGTGCCCGGGCGGGCGAGCGCCTCGGCGCTGAGCCGGCGCTCCTCCTGGAGGTTGTAGTAGACGATGTTGGACGGCTGTCCCGCCTTCTGGGCCAGCAGTCCCTGGTCCGCCTGACGCTGGAAGTCGAAGAAGGTCACACCGCTGGTGACCGCCCACAGGACGGCCATGGCGATGCTGGGGACGAGGGCGAGGACGAGCAGTGCCGTCCGCAGCGACAGGCGCGGACGACGCCTGCGGGGGGCCTTCGGCGTCGGGGGCCGCCGATTCGCACGCGCGCGCAGAGCTGACTCCTTGGGGCTGGCGGTCGGCCCGGGAGGGGTCGCACCGACCGGGGCACGGGCTTTATGACGAGGCGATACTAGTCATACGGTGTGTTAGGAGTGAAAGCGCGTTCGATCTTCGGGCGGTGCACGCACAAGTCCTTGACATCGCCGAATGCGGAGTGCGCGGCTCCACTCGGGCATCGCGCGGACCCCGTCCGGGGCGCTCCGCGCCAGGTGGCGCGCCCCCCGGACGCGCCGGGGAGCCGCCCTTGGCAAGTCCCGGTAGGTGGAACGGGGTTGTCCCCGGTCGCGGTTCACGGCTACGGTACCCGGCATCATGCAGACGTGGAGCCTTCTTCTCGGTGGCCGCAGCGGGGTCTGACAGACCGGCACCCCGCTGCGGGTCGCCGTGCTGCCGGTCGTCGTCCCCCCGACACCGAACCAGGGAAGGAAGCCGCACCCCGTGCGCTCCACCGAATCCGCACAGAACGTCAAGCCCTTCGCCACCCTCCGGACACCCGCCGGACCGGTCCCGGCCGAGGCCCCCGCCTGGAACCCCCAACGCGGCAGCGCCATGCCGTTCCACCGCTACCTCCCCGCCCACGCCCGCGTCCCGCTGCCGCCCGTCGACACCCTGCCCGGCGGCCGCCAGTGGCCCGCCCGGCGCGTCGACCGGGCCCCGCTGTGGGTCCCGGTCGACCTGCGCGACGGCAACCAGGCGCTCGCCGAACCGATGGACCCGGCCCGCAAGCGCCGGATGTTCGACCTCTTCCTCGCCATGGGCTTCAAGGAGATCGAGGTCGGCTACCCCTCCGCCAGCCGCACCGACTTCGACTTCGTCCGCCACCTCGCCACCACCCCCGGCGCGGTGCCCGAGGACGTCACCGTGGTCGTCTTCACCGCCGCCCGCGCCGACCTGATCGAGCGCACCTTCGCCTCGGTCGAGGGACTGCCCCGGGTCGTCGTCCACCTCTACACCGCCACCGCCCCCGTCTGGCGCGACCTCGTCCTCGGCCGCGACCGGGCCCAGGTGCGGGAACTGGTCACCGCCGCCGCCGAACGGATGGCCCGCCTGGCCGGCGACCGCCCCGGCCTGCGCTTCCAGTTCTCGCCCGAGGTCTTCAACCTGACCGAGCCGGACTACGTGCTGGAACTCTGCGACGGCCTCACCGAACTGTGGGACGCGAGCCCCGACCGGCCGGTGATCCACAACCTGCCCGCCACCGTCGAGATCGCCACCCCCAACGTCTACGCCGACCAGATCGAGTACCTGCACCGGCACCTCGCCCGGCGCGAGGCGGTGATCCTCTCCGTCCACCCCCACAACGACCGGGGCACCGGCATCGCCTGCGCCGAGCTCGCCCTGCTGGCCGGCGCCCAGCGCGTCGAGGGCTGCCTGTTCGGCAACGGCGAGCGCACCGGCAACGTCGACCTGGCCACCCTCGCCCTGAACCTCCACACCCAGGGCGTCGACCCGATGGTCGACTTCTCCGACATCGACGAGATCCGCCGCACCGTCGAGCACTGCAACCGGCTGCCCGTCCCCGAACGCCACCCCTACGTCGGCGACCTCGTCCACACCGCCTTCTCCGGCACCCACCAGGACGCCATCAAGAAGGGCCTCGCCCACCACGCCGCCACCGCCGCTCGCCTCGGCGTCCCCGAGCGGCAGGCGCCCTGGGACGTCCCCTACCTGCCGATCGACCCGGCGGACCTCGGGCGCGACTACGAGGCGGTGATCCGGGTCAACAGCCAGTCCGGCAAGGGCGGGATCGCCTACCTGCTGCAGACCGGGCACGGGCTGGAGCTGCCGCGCCGGCTGCAGATCGAGTTCTCCCGGGTCGTCCAGGAGTCCACGGACGACAGCGGGCGCGAGGTCACCGCCGACGAGCTGTACGGGCTGTTCGCCGCCACCTACCTGGACGCGGCGCCGCGGCGGGAGCTGGTGAACTGGCGGACCGGGCAGGGCGACGAGCGGGGACAGGGCGACGGGCGGGCGCAGGGCGACGGGCGGCACTGGGCGTCGCTCGTGATCGGCGGCGCCGTGCACCGGGGAGAGGGCAACGGCCCGCTGGCCGCCGTGACGGCGGCGCTCGGCGCGGCCGGGCACGCCGTGGACATCCTGCACTTCACCGAGCACGCCGTCCGTACCGGACCCGACAGCGACGCGGTCGCCTACGTCGAGGCGCGGGTCGACGGGCAGGTGGTCTGGGGCGCCGGGCGGGACGCCTCGGTGCTGGACGCCGGGATCCGGGCGGTGCTCAGCGCCGTCGGGCGGGCGGGCGTCGCACCGGCGGGGCCCGCGCCGACGGGGCCCGCGGTGGAGGTGGGGCAGGATGGGGCGATGACCGACGACACGTCCCTGCCCGGTCGCAGCCGGGCGGTGGCCGACGCCCTCGCCGCAGCCGGCCTGCCCGGGGAGATCCGCGTCCTGCCCGACTCCGCCCGCACCGCCGCCGAAGCGGCCGCCGCGCTGGGCTGCGAGGTCGGCGCCATCGCCAACAGCCTGGTCTTCATCTGCGACGGCGCGCCCCTGCTCGTCATGACCAGCGGCGCCCACCGCGTCGACACCGACCACCTCGCCCACGCCCTGGGCACCGGCCCGATCACCCGGGCGACCGCCGCCCAGGTCCGCGAGGCCACCGGCCAGGCCATCGGCGGCGTCGCCCCCGTCGGCCACCCGGCGCCTCTGCGCACCGTTGTCGACACGGCCCTCGCGGCCCACGAGCTCCTCTGGGCGGCGGCCGGGCACCCCCACACGGTGGTGCCGATGACGTACAAGGAACTGCTGGCCCTGACCGGCGGCACGCCGTCGACGGTCGCCCCGCCGCAGGGGTAGTGGCGGTTGGCGGCCGGTGCCGGGGGACGCGGGCGCCATCGGCTCGTACCGTTGCCGATGCTGCTCTCGTGGTCCCCGGGCTCCGCTGGGTGGCGGCCGGCCGTACGTGGAGCTGCTGGCTCTGACCGGGGCACGCTGTCGATGGTCGCCTCGCCACAGGGGTAGCGGCGGCTGGCGGCCGGTGCCGGGGGACGCGGGGGCCATCGGCTCGTACCGTTGTCGATGCTGCTCTCGCGGTCTGCGGGCTCCGCTGGGTGGCGGCTGGCCGTATGCGGAGCTGCTGGCTCTGACCGGGGGCGCGCCGTTCGTCCCGCCGCAGGGGTAGTGGCGGCGTTGGCCATTCGGCGTCTCTGCGTATTCGTCGACACGGTCCTTGCGGCGCACGGGCTCCGCTGGGTGGTCGCGGGCGGTGCAAGGGGATCCTGATCCTGGCCGGTGGCCGCCGCCCAGGTCCGCGAGGCCATCGGCGGAGTTGCCCCGTTGGCCGTCCGGCGTCTCTGCGCACCGTTGTGGACACGGCCCTCGCGGTGCACGGGCTCCACTGGGCGGCGGCCGGCCGTACGTGGAGCTACTGCACGCCGTCAACGGCTGCCTCGTCGCAGGGGTGTCGGCGTCTGACGGCCGGTGTCGGGACTGCCCGAGGGGGTGGGCGATCAGTGGTGGGCAGGTCGCCGGAGTGGCGGTGCCGGGATCGTCCGAGGCCGGGCGGTCCCGGTGCGGCGGCTTGGCGCTGGGCGGGCTGTTCGGGGAGTTGCCGAGGCTGGTTCGGGCGCGCGGCCGGGGCTGGGGTTGTCGGGCTGGTTGGTGGGGTGTCAGCAGTGGCTGGGGCTGAGGGTGCGGCCTGCGGTCCGTGGTGGCCCCGCCGCC
>NZ_BAAAKJ010000287.1:22212-27083 GCF_039527695.1 Kitasatospora putterlickiae | reverse complement strand
GGGGGCCGGGTGGGGTGTCCGGTCCCGGAGGGCCGGTTACTCGATGCCGAAGGCGGCCGCCCAGCGGGCGGTGCCGGACGGGAGGGGGTGGTGGGCCGGGTCCAGGCTCAGGGCCATCCACGCCTCGTCGGGGGCGTCGATGGTGAGCGTGATGCCGTGTGCCGAGGCCCGGCCGAAGCCGAAGCGCGGGTAGTACGACGGGTGCCCGAGCAGGATGACGTACCGCTCGCCCTGCTCCCGGGCGGCGTCCAGCACCGCTCGGACGGCGGCCGAGCCGGCGCCGCCGCGCTGGTGGTCGGGGTGCACCGACACCGGCCCGAGGGCGAGCGCCGGCACGTCGCCTATGTACGCGCGGGTGAGCACGACATGGCCGACGGGGGAGCCGGCCGGGTCGGCGGCGTCGGTGACGACGACCGACAGGCCGTCGAGCCACCCCTGGTCGGCGCGGAGCGCGTCGAGGATGTCGGCCTCCGCCGGCCGCCCGAACGCGGCCAGCGTCAGCTCACGGACGGCCGGGACGTCCGCGGGGACCTCGACGCGGGTGCGCCAGGTGGAGGAAGAGGAACCGGAAGAAGAGGACATGGGAATCCCTTGGAAAGGGGCCCCGGAGCGAGAGGTGTCAGACCGGGACCCGGGAAGTGAGGACAGTCCGGGTGCCGCGCAGCACGTGCGCAGCGGCTATCACCGCGACCACGTTTCACGTTCCCTTTCTTCCGCTCGTTCCTCATCGGCCCTGTCCGGGCTCGGTGAGGGACCGTAACACGCGGTCCGGACCGGGTGCGAGCGGTTTTTCCGCTCAGCGCTGCCGCGAGGCGCGGGCGACCAGCAGCAGCGACAGGCCGCAGGCCGTGACCACCAGCCAGCCCGGGCGGGAGGCCGTGGTGAGATCGGCCGCTCCCGCCGCTGCTCCGGCCCCCGCTCCCGCGACCAGCCCGCCGGCGACGGCGATGCCGAGCGCCGAGCCGAGCTGGCGGGCCGTCGAGGTGATCGCCCCGGCCACCCCCGCGCGGTCGGCCGGCAGGCCGCCGACGGCGGTGTTGGTGATCGGCGCGTTGGCGAAGCCGAAGCCGGTGCCGAGCAGGAGGCTGGCGGCCAGCAGCACCGGTACGTCGGCCGTGCTCCCGTCGGGAAGGTAGGTCCGGGTCAGCAGCAGCGTCCCGCCGGCCGCCGTGAACCACGCCGCCAGCAGCAGCGGCCGGCGCGGCCCGTCCCGGCTCACCAGGACGCCGGACAGCGGCGCGCACACCGTGGCCCCGACCGCCATCGGCAGCGAGGCCAGCCCGGCGGCGAGCGGCGTCCACCCCCGGTCGTGCTGCAGTTGGAAGGTGGTGAGCAGCAGACTCACCGTCAGTGCCACGAACACCGCCACCGCGCCCAGGGCGGCCGTCGTGAACGCCGGCCGCCGGAACAGTGCGAGGTCCATCAGCGGCTCGTCCCGGCGGCGCTCGGCACGGACGAACCCGGCGGTGGCCGCCGCCGCGACCGCGTAGCCGGCGAGCGCCCACAACGACGTCCATCCGAGCCGCGGCCCCTCGATCAGCACGGCCACCGTCGCGGACACGGCCGTGGTGAGCAGGAGCTGGCCCGGCAGGTCGAGCCGGCGGGCGCGCGGCGCCCGGGACTCGGGTACGAACAGCGCGCTCAGCACCACGGCCGCCACCACCACCGGCACGTTCACCCAGAACACCGACCGCCAGCCGAACGCCGCGACCAGCGCTCCGCCGGTCACCGGCCCGGCCGCCATGCTCAGCCCGAACACGGACGCCCACACCCCGATCGCGCGGGCGCGCTCCCGGGGGTCGGGCATGGCGTTCACCACGATCGCCAGCGCCACCGGGCTGAGCATCGACGCGCCCACGCCCTGAAGGGCGCGCGCCGCGACCAGCGCGCCCGCCGACGGCGCGAGCGCGCAGGCGAGCGAGGCGAGGCCGAACAGCAGCAGGCCGCCCTGGAAGACCCGGCGGCGCCCGAAGCGGTCGGCGAGCGCGCCGGCCGTGATCAGCAGGCTGGCGAGGACGACCGTGTAGGCGTCCACGATCCACTCCAGGTCGCGGGTGCCCACGTGCAGGCCGCGCCCGATCGCGGGCAGGCCGACGTTGACGATCGTGGTGTCCAGGCCGACCAGGAACAGGCTCAGCGCGCAGACGGCGAGCACGGTCCAGCGCCGGCGGGCGGTGAGGAGGGGCGGGGACGGTGGCGCTGTCGCCGTGGTGGTGGTGCTGCTCATGGGCTGAGCCCGCCTTCCGGTCGGATCGTCTTACCGGTCGCCCATGCTGGGGTTCGGGCACGGCCCCGGCCCAGCCTTCTTGCGGAAACCGCAAAGCGCGGCCGGACGGACCCGGGCAGAATCGCCCCCATGGACGCCGAACCCAGGGACGCCGCCCGCGCGGACGCCGACACCGTGGACGCCGAACCCGCGGAAGCAGAACTCGCGGAAGCAGGACTCGCGGAAGCAGAACCCGCCACGACCGACGACGTCGCGGAGGTCATCGCCGCCATCGGCCCCCGGCTGCGCGCGCTGCGCCTCGGCCGCGGCCTCACCCTGGACGCCCTCGCCGCCGCCACCGGCATCTCGGTGAGCACCCTGTCCCGCCTGGAGTCCGGTCACCGCCGCCCCACCCTCGACCTGCTCATCCCGCTCGCCCGCGCCCACCGCGTCGCCCTGGACCAGCTGATCGCCGCCCCCGTCACCGGCGACCCCCGCCTCCACCTCCAGCCCCGCCACCGCGACACCGGCAGCGTCCTCCTCCCGCTCACCCGGTACCCCGGCCGGGTGCAGGTGTTCAAGCAGGTCCTGGCCCCGCGCGAGCCGAGGTTCGTCAGCCACCCCGGCTACGAGTGGCTCTACGTCCTGGCCGGTGACCTGCGCCTGCTCGTCGGCGGCCGCGAGCTCACCCTCCAGCCCGGCGAGGCCGCCGAGTTCGACACCGCCGAACCCCACTGGTTCGGCCCGGCCGGCACCGGCGCCGTGGAGATCCTCCACCTCTACGGCCCCCACGGCGACCAGGCCGTGCTCCGCACCGGCCCCGTCCCCGTCTGACGCCGGCCGGGCCGCCCTCGGTGCGCCTCAGCGGGCCGCCCCGTGGTTCGGGAGGTGGGCCGGGCGTCGGGCGGGGAACTGGGCCGGGCGCCCGGCGAGGGCGAGCGAGACGGCCTCCAGGGCGCTGGTGAAGGAGACCTCGCTCAGCACACCCGGCGCGGCGACCTGGTCGCCGACCAGGTAGACGCCGTCGCCGCGGTCGATCGCGGGGCGGTCGTGCCAGGTGGTGCCCGGCCGGTCGACGGCGCCGGTGCGGCCGGCGGCGACGGCCGTACGGCGCCACACCAGGCGCTCCGACCAGCCCGGGAAGCCGAGGTCCAGGAGGTGCTCGGCCCTGGCCAGCCCGGACTCCTTGGACTCGTCGGGGGACAGCGGGAGCTGGGCCTGGACCAGGTGCTCCCCGGCCGGGGCCAGGCTCGCGTCCTGGGTGGTGAAGCGCTCCACCCAGCCGGTGCCGTCGAGGTCCGAGACGAAGAAGGCGTCGCCGCGCCGCGACCGGAGCGCCACGTCGAGCAGCAGCGTCCGGCCGGTCTCCCCGGACAGGCCCGGGTCGCCCAGCAGCCGGCGCGCCGACTCCAGGGAGGTCGCGACGACGATCGGATTGTTGGTCGCCGGCAGCGCCTCCAGCCGTGACCCGGTCTCGATCCGCACGCCCGACTCCTGGGCCCGGGCCGTCATCCGGTCGATCACCGACTGCCAGCCGCCCACCGGGTACACCGCCTCCGGCGGCAGGCTCGCGGCCCGGCGCAGCCGCTCCTGGGTGAACGCCGCCGACAGCAGCCCCGGCGCGTGGTGGAAGGTCGCGACGGCCGCGAAGTTGGCCGCCGCCCGGGCCGTCCGCTCGCCCGCCACCTCGCTCGCCCAGCCCAGGAACGTCCGGCCGACCGGCGCGTCCCGGCGGGCCGCCAGCCGGGAGAGCGCCAGCGGCGGCAGCGCGTGCAGCCGGCCGTCGAGCAGGTAACGGGTGCGCAGCAGCGCGCCGAGCGGGACCCGGGCGAGCGGGCCGACCAGCCCGCGCCGCCGCAGCCACGCCCAGTGCGGGCCGCGTCGGTAGAAGGCGTGCGGACCCTCGTTGGCCCGGTACGGCGCCCGCGTGGTGCGGGCCCGGCCGCCGAGCCGGCGGTGCGCCTCGTGGAGCGTCACGTCGGCGCCGGCCTCGGCCGCCGCGATGGCCGCCGTCAGACCGCCGAAGCCCCCGCCGATGATGGTGATCCGCTGTGCCATGGGTCCGTCCTCGTTGGTCGTCGTCCGTGTCCGGCCGACCCGGATCGGTCCCGGTTGCGGCCGCTGTCGGGAGGGAGACGGGGCGGCGCGCCCGAATGTGACAGCCCGCCGCGCAGGACGTCGGACCGGCCGGCTTCCCGCGCCAGAAGTGTCTGGAGCAGGCGCCGCCCGCGCACACCGGGCCACCGGTGCGGCGCGCGCTGCGGGGACGGGCGCCGGGCGGGTTCCCGTCAACTCGGCGCGGGCGTTCCCGCAGGCCGGCGGGGGTGCGGGGAGGCCGGGGCGGCACGGACGGGGCAGGAAGGGGGCGGCGTACCTGGCCGGTTTGCGGTGGTCCGGTGGTGCGCGTACCGAACAACGGCCCGCCGCTGTCGGCCGCCGCTGCTACACCGAAGGCTGTCACACCGAAGGAGGCAGGTATGGCAGGTGACGGTGAGTGGATCCGGGTGCGCGCCCACTTCCGGCGCAAACCCGGCTCGGGTGGTGGCGGCGGCGGGAGAGGTGGCGGCGCGGGGCGACGCACCAGCGGGTGGGTGATCGCCGGGGCGGTCGCCGTCTTCTACCTCTACGGGCACTTCGTCGGCTACCGCGACGACGCCGCCGGGCC
>NZ_BAAAKJ010000287.1:16358-22081 GCF_039527695.1 Kitasatospora putterlickiae | reverse complement strand
GCGGCCGCCGTCGCGGTACTCGGCGCCACCCAGGCGCTGCTGCGGTCCTGGGTCTTCCTCACGGCCGTCGCGCTGCTCGCCCTCGCGGGCGCCGCGTGCGGCCCGATGCTGGAGCGCACCCGCGCCGAACGGCTGGCCGGCCTGCGCCTCAGCCTCGCCGAGGTGGACGCGATGGGCGACCAGGACTTCGAGTACGCGCTGCGCGACCTGCTGGTCCGCGACGGCTGGACGGCGGACCAGGTCGGCCGGCAGGGCGACCAGGCCGCCGATGTGATCGGCCACCACCCCCGGCACGGCCGGATCGTCCTCCAGGCCAAGCACACCACCGTCGGCGCCAAGGTCGGCGTACAGGTGATGTACCAGGTCAAGGGGACGGCCGGTCCGGTGCACGGCGCCGACGTCGCCGTGGTCGTCACCAACGGCGGCCTCACCCGCGACGCGATGGCCTGGGGCGACCAGTACGGGATCCACTGGATCGACCGCGCCCGCCTGGAGAGCTGGGCCGCCGCCGGCCGGCCGCTGCACCACCTGCTGCCCCTCCCGCGCCGCCCGCTCGGGTAGCCGCCGTGGCACCCCTGACCGTCGCCATTCGGGAGGCCGCGTTGCCGGAACCGGGACGGCCTGCTTCGATCGACCACATGGATCAGGACGCCAACCCCGCGATCGCCGCCACCCTGCGCGAGATCGGCCCCCGGCTACGCCGCCTGCGCGAACGCAAGGGCATGTCCCTGGCCGACCTCGGCCAGGCGACCGGCATCTCCAAGAGCACGCTGTCCCGGTTGGAGTCCGAGCAGCGCAAGCCCAGCCTGGAACTCCTCCTGCCCATCGCCGCCGCCCTCGCCGTCCCGCTCGACGAGATCGTCGCCGCCCCGCGCGTCCAGGACCCCCGCGTCCACCAGCACCCGGGGCGGGCCGACGGCCGCACCTTCGTCCCGCTCTCCCGCCACCGCACCGAACCCCGGGCGTTCAAGATCACCATCCCGGCGGCCCAGCAGACCCCCTCGCTCACCACCCACACCGGCCACGAATGGCTCTACGTCCTCTCCGGCCGCCTCCGCCTGCTGCTCGGCGAACACGACGTCGTCCTCGCCCCCGGCGAGGCGGCCGAGTTCGACTGCCAGAACCCGCACTGGTTCGGCTCCACGGGAACGGGGGACGTCGAAGTCCTCAGCCTCTTCGGCAAACAGGGCGAACGCCTCCACCTGCGCGCCCGCACCCGCCCGAAGGAGGCGAAGGAGTGGTGAAACCGTGGCCGCCTGGGCGGCCCTCGGCCCTGGTCGTGTCCGGAGCCGCCGTCACGCTCCAACTCGGCCACGGCCGCGACACCACCTTCGCGCCCGACCCCAGACGATCTGCGTCCCCGCCACCGTGACCCCCTGAGGCAACGAGAAGCCGGCCGAATCCGACCTCCCGCCCGGCCGTGCTGGGCTTGAGGAGTGGGAAGTCGGCCTGGTCGACTTCCCACTCCGGTGAGGGTGTGACGTCCGTTGCCGCGTTCCTGTGTCGGCCGTCGTTTCCGCGGACCCTCCATGCTTTCGCCCGGCCGTGCTGGGTTTGGGGAGTGGGAAGTCGGCCTGGTCGACTTCCTGCTCCGGGGTCTTCGGCGCGGCCGTGACCCCCGTTGCCCCGGTCGTCGCCGGCGCCCAAGGCTGGCTGTACTGGCGTGGGGATGGGGAGTTCGGTGGGGCCGACTTCCTGTTCCGGGGGTGGCCTGGCCCGGTCCTCCTTGGGTGCGGCCGTGACCCCCGCTGCCCCCGCGCTTGCCGCCGCTCTCGCTGGCGGCCAAGGCCAGCCGTGGTTGGCGTGGGGATTGGAAGGTCGGTGGGGCCGACTTCCTGTGCCGGGGCGTGGCTTGGGCCGGTCTGTCTCCGCCCTGGCCCCGCGCTCGCCGTTGTTCGGACGGCCCGGGTCCGGCCGTCCCGCCGGTCCCCTCGCCCGGGGGTGGGTGGGGAGTGGGAAGTCGATGGAGCCGACTTCCCACTCCGGAGCCCGGGGTGGGCGGGTCTATCGCCTGCCGCCGTTTTGATGGGCGGCGAAGACGCCTCGGTGGGGGCGTGGCTCGGCCGGGTCGATGTTCGGGGGCTGGGGTCAGGAGGCGGCGTGGAGAGGGGCTGGGGCGGGGGTGGGGAGGCCGGCGCGGTGGGCGAGGGCGGCGGCTTCGCCGCGGGAGGTGACGTCGAGTTTGGCCAGGATGTTGGCGACGTGGAACTTCACCGTGGACTCGCTGATGTGCAGGGCGGTGGCGATCTCGCGGTTGCGGCGGCCTCGGGCAAGTTGGTCGAGGACCTCCAGCTCCCGGGGCTGCAGGCCCTCCAGTGCGTCGGCGGAGGTGCCCGGGCAGGCCTCCGGGGCGTGCAGGGGGAGGTCGACGGTCACCGTGGTGCCCCAGCCCGGGACGGCGTCGATGGTCAGGCGGCCCGCGAGGGCGGCGATCCGGTCGGCGGTGCGGTGGACGGCGAGCGCGTCGACGGTCAGCAGGCCCGGGCCGTCGTCCCGGACCATCGCGCGCAGCCCGTTCTCGACGAACTGCCACCGCACGTGGAGGCGGCTCACGCCGTCCTGTTCCAGCATGGCGAGCACGGTGGAGGCGACGGCGGCGCGGGCGGTGTGCGCGGTGTCGGTGGGGACCGAGCGGTCCCCCTCGGCCGGGGCCAGCAGGTCCAGCCGGACCGGGCTGTGCCGCAGTAACGGCCTGACCGCGTCGGCGAGTCGGGCGAACGCGGTGGCGGCCGGCTCCTCGCTCAGCTCGCGGTCGAGGGCGGCGGCGCCGCGCAGGTCGAGCAGGGCGGTCACGGCGAGGTCGGTGGCGTTGCGCCGGGCGGTGGTGTCGTCCAGGGCGGCGGAGCGCAGCGGCGCGAGGATCGCGGAGAGGGCGGCGGCGTGGGCGTCGCCGAGTTCGGCGATGGTGCGCGCCCGGGTGCTCGCCGAGGCGCGCGAGGCGGCGGCGTTGGCGGGGGCGGCGTCGACGGCCCGGTGGTGGAAGTGCGCGGTCAGCAGCTCCCACAACTGCTGGAGCACGCGCAGTGGCTGATCGGGCAGCGGCGCCGGCGGACGTCCCCCGGCTGGTCCGCTCTCGGCGCGGACCAGGACCAGCAGCGCGCCGCTGGTGCCGGCCGGCGTGGCCACCAGGGCGACCGCCGGGCGCGGGCGCCCGCCGAGCACCGCCTCGCCCTGCCAGGGGTGTCCCGGCGTCACCTCCTGGCCGATCCGGTCCAGTTCGGCGCCGGTGATCCGCGCGGACAGCTCCTCGGGCCCGGTGGCGCTCGCGGGGGAGTAGGTGCAGATTCCGCTCAGCTGGGCGAGCGCGATGTGCGGGACGAGTTCGGCCAGCACCTCGGAGACCTTCGACAGGAGCCTCGACCGGGGTGTGTTCAGCACCTCGGTGGTGAGGGCCAGTGCACCCGCGGGGTCGCCCCAGGACCACCCCCCGCGGCCCGCCGTCCCGCCGTTCCCGTATCCGTCGTCGCCGTGCGCCCGTTCCACCATGCCGATCAGCGTAGTTCGCGCCCGGTCCCGGCCGGCCTGTCCGAACGGCCAGGCGGAACCGCCCGAACGGCGGGGCGGACGGCTCCTCCGTCCGTACCAGGCTGGAGTGGTCACGGGACGAGTGAAGTCCCCAGGTGCGAAAGAACGGTGGGTGTTTCCCATGAGCGACAACTCCGGTACCGGAACCCTCGCGACCAAGGCCATCGGGTTCGCCGAGTACGGCGGCTTGGACGTCCTGCGGCCGATCGAGGTCGAGCTGCCCGCGCCGGGCCCCGGCCAGGTGCGGATCGCGGTGCGCGCCGTCGGCGTCAACCCGCTCGACCACAAGGTGCGCTCCGGCGCGCTGACCGCGCTGTTCCCGGTCACCTTCCCCGCCGTCCCCGGCTACGAGGTCGCGGGCGTGGTGGAATCCGTCGGCGAGGGCGTCACCGAGTGGCGGACCGGCGACGAGGTGCTCGGCGCGGTGCACGGCGGCGGGTACGCGGAGCACGTGCTGGCGGATGCGGACCGGCTGGTCGGCAAGCCGGCCGCGCTCGGCTGGGCGCAGGCCGCGGCGATCCCGGTGGCGGCCGAGACCTCCTGGCGCTGCCTCGACCTGTTGGGCGTCGAGTCCGGCCACACCCTGCTGGTGCACGGCGCGGCGGGTGGCGTCGGCACGGTGCTGCTGCAGTTCGCCCGGGTCCGGGGGATCCGGGTGGTCGGCACGGCGAGCGAGGCCAACCACGGGCACCTGCGCGAGCTGGGCGCCGTGCCGGTGGCGTACGGCGAGGGGCTGGCCGAGCGGGTCCGCGCCGCCGCGCCCGGGGGTGTGGACCGGGTGCTGGACGCGGCCGGGAGCGGTGTCCTGCCGCTGTCGGTCGAGCTGGCGGGCGGCGCGGAGCGGGTGCTGACCATCGCCGACTGGCAGGGCGCCGAGCAGCACGGGGTCCGGTTCACCGGCGGCGAGGCGACCGTTCCCTACGACCGTCCGGCGCTGAACGGCGCGCTCGGACTGCTCGCGGCGGGCGGTCTGACGCTGCCGCTGCACCGGGTGCTGCCGCTGGCGGAGGCCGCCGAGGCGCAGGCCGAGAGCGCGCGCGGTCACCTGCGGGGCAAGATCGTCCTGATCGCGACCTAAGGGCCGATTGGTCCGATTTTCACTCGTTTGGAATAATTCGACGCTCGGAACCCCGGTGATCACCGGGATCACCCGGTCGGCCGGCCTGCGCCCGCCCCTGCGGACGCACAGGTCGACCGGGTGTGACGGGCGGCGCCAGGCCGCCCGTACGGACGAGGTCTGGAGGACCCGGATGGACAAGCGCGCGGTAGTTGGCGAATTCCTCGGAACGCTGTTGTTGGTGCTGCTGGCGGTGGGCGCGGCGGTACTGGCCGGGGACGCCATCGGCTCGGTGGGCATCGCGCTCGCGTTCGGGTTCGTGCTCCTCGCCCTCGCGTACGCGATCGGGCCGATCTCCGGCTGCCACGTGAACCCGGCGGTGACGCTCGGCTTCCTGCTGGCCCGCCGGATCGACGGCCGCACCGCGGTGTCGTACTGGGTCGCCCAGGTGCTCGGCGGCATAGCGGGCGCGGCCCTGGTGCTGCTGCTCGCCAAGCAGGTCCCGGGCCTGGAGACGCACGGCAAGCTCGGCACCAACGGCTGGGGCGACCGCTCGCAGGTCCACATCAACGCCGGCGGCGCCTTCCTGACCGAGGTCGTGCTGACCTTCCTGCTGGTCTACGTGGTCCTCGCGGTCACCCACCGGCTCGCCGCGACCGGCTTCGACGGGCTGCCGATCGGCATGGCCCTGGTGGTCGTGCACCTGGTCGGCATCCCGCTCACCGGCACCTCGGTCAACCCGGCCCGCAGCCTCGGCCCGGCCCTGTTCGCGGGCGGCCCTGCGCTCTCCCAGCTGTGGCTGTTCCTGCTCGCCCCGCTGCTCGGCGGCGCCCTGGCGGCCGGCATGCACCTGCTGACCCACCCCCAGCCCAACCTCCCCGCCGCCGAGGCGCTCGCCACGGACGCCCGGGTCGCGGCGTAGCCGTAGCCGGCCCCGGCGGCTGGGCGGCCGGGGGTGTCACCGGCCGGCGCCGAGCCGTTACAGTTCGGCGTCATGGATGATGCGAAGACCGTGGCCCCCCGCGGGGCCGGCGGGCGGCTGGCCGGGAAGACCTGTGTGGTCACCGGCGCCGCGAACGGGATCGGCCGCGCCGTCGCCGAACTCTTCGCCCGGGAGGGCGCGTCGGTGGTGGCCACCGAC